>JACPVY010000091.1 GCA_016197345.1 Burkholderiales bacterium | reverse complement strand
GCAATGAAGCGAGTTCGACATTCACCATCAAAAATAGCAAAGCCGGAAGCGATGGCAAACCAACGTCGTCGTTGATCAGTAAAGATTTGCTGAAATTACTGGCGGCAAAACGGGCGCCATTTGGCTTATTACCAGATGCCGATAGCGAGGAGGCAATCGAACAATTGCCAGATGCTGAACGCGCTAATGTCATCAGCCTGTCTAGCGCGGAGCGGATAGAGGCGCAACCCGCCGACAGCGCACCGCAGTTGTCGAGCCAGTTGTTGCAGGCGAAAAATAGCTTCCAACAAAAAGGCAATAGCACCTTGCGCCACATCGCCGCCGTCCAGCAGGCACGCCACGTCAGCAATGGCTAAGCAAAGAATCACCGTAATGTAAGCACCATTTGTACAAATTGCCCTCCTTTCCGCACTACCTCATTCACGGGGTTGGTGTTGCATTGAGCGGCCATGATTGAGACGATCACGATTCTTATTACGAGGGGAAAATGTTGGCTACCACCACCACACTATCTACATCCGGCTCGCGCAGCTTGCGCCTTTTGCCGCTATCTGCCCTCATTTTGACGCTTTTTACTGGCTGCGCGATTATGCCGCAGCCAGTAAGCGACAAAGATCGACAGGAACGCATTAGCGCCGATATGCAAGCGCTGTTCAAAGATGTTGAACCGCTGCAAGGCGAGTTGACGCTTTCTGAAGCCTTTGCGCGGGCGCTCAAATACAACTATGACTATCGTCTGAAGGCAATGGAAGAAAGCATGGCCAGCTCGCAACTGGATCTTGCTAAATTCGATATGTTGCCGCGCTTGACGCTCGCAGCCGGCTATAACTCGCGCAATAACGATGCGGGTTCGCGTTCGCTCGATTTGAATACTGGTGTCGAAAGTAATTTGTTCTCGGGTGCGCAAGAGCGTAACCGCCACACCGATAGCGCTACGCTAGCGTGGAATGTGCTCGATTTTGGTGTCAGCTATGTGCGCACCAAACAGCAGGCAGAACAAGTGATGATTGCGCAAGAACGGAAGCGCAAAGTGGTGCAAAACATCGCGCAAGATGTGCGCCAATCTTTCTGGCGCGCGTATGGTGCGCAAAAAGCAATGCCGCGCTTGAATGAATTATTGGCGCGCGTCAAAGAAGCGATGGTGCGTAGTCAAAAAATGGAAACTCAGCACTTGATGCCACCGCTACAAGCCTTGTCGTATCAACGTGCGCTGATTGATTTGCATCAACAAATCGTCACCCGCCGCCAAGACTTAATCCTCGCGAAAACCGAGCTGGCGGCTTTAATCAATATCAAACCCGGCACCAATTACAGCATCAGCGTCGGCGATGAAAATGCTGTCATCGCGTCGATGCGGCCGATGGATGATTTGGATGCGCTCGATCAAATGGCACTCAATAGCCGTCCAGAATTGCGCGAAGAAGATTACCGCAAACGCATCACCGTACTCGATGCGCGCAAAGCGCTGTACTCTATCCTGCCCGGCATTGAATTTAATTTAGGTGCCAATCACGATAGCAATAAATACCTGTATCGCAATAGCTGGACCGAAGCGAGCGCGAATATTTCCTTCAACTTGATGCGCGCGTTCTCCTATCCTGCGATGAAAAAAGCGCAAGAAAACCAATTGGTATTGGACGACACCCGCCGCGCCGCGATGGCAATGGCAGTGCTGACGCAAGTGCGTTTATCAACGCAACGCTTAGCTGAAGCGCGCGCCGATTATGATGTCAGCAAACAAGGTGCGGATGTCGATGGCCGTATCGAACAGCATATGCGTTCGGCGACCAAGGCCAACACCGAATCCGAAATGGAATTACTGCGCACCGAAGTCAAAACTGCGCTATCGGAAATGCAGCGCTATGTTGCCCTGGCGAACTTGCAAACCGCCTATGCGCGTGTAGCGAACTCGGTCGGCGCTGATTTACTGCCTGATTCGCCAAAAACCGATAACCTGCAAGCCTTTGCGAAACAGCTAGAAGAAGTCGATCTGGCATGGCGCAATACCAATTTCCACACCCAACAAGCAGTCATCAAGCCAGCCGTGGTAGTGCAAAACGTGGCGCTACCTAGCATCGCTAAGCAAGATATGGCGGGTTTATTGACCAAACGCTTGCAAGAATTTGGCACGGAACCACAAGCCAAAGCGGGTGCTGGGGTGGCACAAGTCAGCGCTAGCGTCTCCGTCGGCGACGTAAAAGGCGGCATGCGTGCGGTGGAAGTGATTTGGCAAATCCAACGCGCCGATGGTAGCAAAGCCAGCATTCCCTATCGCTCGGTGATTTCAGAAAGCGTGCCTAGCGCCTGGGCGATTTTTGCTGATGCGGCGACCGAATCCGCCGCTGCGAAGATCGCCAATATGCTGAAAGAAGATGCGGTGAAAGCGGCGGCGGTTGCGACGAATAACGCCTCTTAACTGTAGGGTGGGCAATCTGCCCACCAAAAGATTTTCGTAGGGTGGGTTGCATGCAACCCATCGCTTTTCGGGCAATCTGCCCACCAAAACGCTGATCGTGCTCAGCAATTTTTCTTGGCTTATTCAATGACAAGGCATTATTTGCGGCGTGTTTTTTTCGGTTGTTGGGCTGCACTGGTGCACACTTTTGGTGGGCAACTTGCCCACCCTACGAACGTCAAATCCGTGGACGCCTTTAGCTATTTTCTCTGTCATAATTTTGTGCGTAGTGCGTCGGTGGGCGACTCGCCCACCTTTTTCATCAAGCCAGCTACTTAAACTTTGCACGTACCTTAGGAAGTCTTATGCCTGTCCGTTTTCGCTTCAGTTCCAATCAGCTTGTACACTTGGCTTGCTGCCTGCCATTCGCCCTCGCTAGCATTCCTGCGCTGGCGCAAACCAGCGCGAAAGCATCCACCGCCGCCGCTAGCGCCGCAAAAACTGCAGCGGTCGCCCCAGTCGCTGCCGTAAAAAGCAATAACGACACCATTCGCGTCCTCATCGCCGCTGAGCAAGAAAGCGTACTCGCGGCGCAAATGGCGGGCCGGATTGAGCTAGTCAATGTCACGCTAGGTAGTAACATCAAAAGCGGACAACCGTTGATACGCTTTGTCTGCGAAGAGCAAGACGCCCACTTGAAAATGGCGAAAGCAGAATTCGCTGGCGCGCAGCAAACCTATGAATCCAAGATTAAATTGCAGGCACTGCAATCGGTCGCCGAAGTGGAAGTGCAGCAAGCAGCCGCTAATGCGGAAAAATTCAAGGCGCAAATCCAGTTGTATCAAGCGCAACTCAAGCTTTGCCACATCAACGCGCCGTATTCTGGCCGTGTCACCAAAATTCATGTCAAGCCATTTGAAAGCGTGAACGCAGGTCAACCTTTGATTGATATCGTCAATGACCGCAAGCTCAAAGCGCAGTTGCACTTACCATCGAATTGGATGGCGTGGCTGAAACCCGGCGCTCCATTTACGATGCAAATCGACGAAACGGGCAAGAGCTATGAAGCGAAAGTGGCGCGCATCAATGGCAAAGTCGATGCCGTCAGCCAATCCATCGAGGTCGAAGGCGAAGTGGTCGGCAATCTTGAAGGTTTGCTACCGGGCATGAGTGGTCAAGCGACCTTCAAAAAATAGCAATATTTCTTCGCAAACAATTCGCAAACAATCCGCACTTGCCTGCCATTTTTGGCAGGCAAGCTTCCAGCGTGTAAAATAGCGCTCTTTCGCTTTTTCACTTCTCGCGCCTACGGACTTCACCATGTGGTTCAAAAACCTGCAAATCTATCGTCTCCCTGCCCCTTGGGCCTGTTCCGCTGAGCAACTCGAAACGGCACTTGCCGCGCAGAAATTTGTTGAATGCAGCAGCCAAGATATGTCCACCCAAGGTTGGGTGTCGCCGCGCAATAATGGCAATTTGGTGTACACCGTCAACAAGCAAATGCTGTTGCAAATGGGCTTCGAGAAAAAACTCTTGCCAGCCTCTGTCATCAATCAAGTCGCGAAAGCCAAAGCGCTAGAGCTGGAAGAAAAGCAAGGCTTCAAACCCGGCAAGAAGCAAATGCGCGAATTGAAGGAAGACGTCACCGACGAATTGCTGCCACGCGCTTTTTCGATCAAAAGCAGCACTTGGGTTTGGATCGATCCCGTCAATGGCTGGCTGGTGATCGATGCAGCGGCACCGACGAAGGCAGAAGAAATCCTCAAAGTCTTGCTCAAATGCATTGATAAATTGCCTGTCACCGGTTTAAATGTGGCGCGCTCACCAGGTTCGGCGATGACAGAATGGCTGGAAACCGATGAAGCGCCAGGTGGTTTTACCGTCGATCAAGATACCGAATTACGTGCCACTGGCGACTCAAAAGCCGCCGTGCGCTATGTGCGCCACACGCTAGAAGTCGATGATGTGCGTCGGCATATCGCTGCTGGTAAGCAATGCACCCGCTTAGCGATGACCTGGAATGATCGTATTTCCTTCGTCCTAACCGAAGGCATGGCGGTGAAAAGCATCAAAGCGCTCGACGTCTTGAAAGAAAACGAAACCTCCACCTTCAATGACGATGAACGTTTCGATACCGATATGACCCTGATGACCGGCGAATTGGCGAAATTGCTGGCTGATTTGGTGCTGGCCTTGGGTGGCGAAACGAAAGAGTAATCCCCCTCATTTCCTCGCAAAACAGCATAGCGATGGATGGCCACAGCGCCGTCCATCGCCTACCTTCCAGCCCTCGCTGCCTCACGCTACATTTCCTTGCCAAAGTTACGGTTCTGCCCTGCTAGCACTGCTGGGTTGAGATTTTCTACACAACCAAGCACCTCACTTCCCCTCTGATTGCTGCCATTTAGGCCAGTCGCCAACGCATTACAATTTCTTACAAATGCTTTAAAGCATATTTACATGCATTGCCTACACTGGCATCTGACGAGGAAATTTCCACGCGGAAACAAGAATAATTGCTAGTAATAAGCCGCAATCCAAGAGCTGAAAGGAAGTCTATGAACACCACTCGCATTTCACGCTTGCCAGCGGCGCTCAAATTTGGCTTACTGGGCTTGACTAGCTTTTGCATGCACATCCACGCCAAAGCAGAAGAAAACGCACGCTACATCGTGCACTACAAAGATGGCAGCCATGTCGCCGTCAAATCCGCCATCCTCGCCGCGCGCGCCAATGTGCAGCACCAAATTCATAGTATGAACGCCGTCGCCATCGAAGCGACGCCAACTGGCGCAAAGCAATTGTTGGCCAATCGCGATGTCTCTAGCGTCGAAGTTGATGTCAAGCGCTATCCGCTTACCGCCTCTACCCCATCCACAGGCACACCGTATCAAGTCGGGCAACAAGTGCCATACGGCATCAAATTAGTGCAGGCAGATCAATTGCCTAGTGGCGATGCAAACGTGAGCAATCGCAAAATCTGCATCATCGATACTGGCTTGGATCGCACTCACGAAGACTTAAGCGGTAATACCATGACTGGCGAATACGATAGCGGCACAGGCTGGTGGTACACCGATGAAGGCCATCATGGCACCCACGTCGCTGGCACCATCGCCGCCATCAATAACAGCGGTGTTGGCGTAGTTGGTGTCAATCCCAACAAAAAAATCAAATTGCATATCGTCAAAGTGTTTGACGCCAACGGCTGGGCCTATTCTTCTAGCTTGGCTGCCGCTGCCAATAAGTGCAAAGCGGCAGGTGCGAATATCATTTCGATGTCACTTGGCGGGCCGCAATTTAGCGCTGCCGAAAATTCCGCCTTTGATGCGATCGCCAAAGCCGGGATTTTGTCGATTGCGGCAGCGGGCAACGATGGCAATACCGCCCTTTCTTATCCGGCTGGCTATGCTAGCGTGGTATCGGTCGGCGCCTTGGATGAAAACAAGCAATGGGCCAGTTTTTCGCAATACAACAGCAAAGTCGAATTGTCGGCTCCCGGCGTTGGAGTGCTTTCGACCGTACCAATGGGAACGGGCACTGCAATCGACCTCGGCGTGACCGTGGCGAATGTCAAATATAGCGCGACCAAGCTCGAAGGCTCGCCCAGCAACTCCGTCACTGGTGCGCTGACCGATTTTGGGATAGGCACGACCACCAATGCAGCGGCCAAAGGCAAAGTGTGCTTAATCCAGCGCGGCACCAATGATTTTGCAACCAAGGTCAAAAATTGCCAAAGTAGCGGCGGTATCGGCGCCATCATCTATAACAATGTTGCGGGTGGCTTCACGGGAACATTGGGCACGGCCGTCACCACCATTCCTTCGGTGTCGATTAGCGACGTCGATGGCAAAACATTAAAAGGTAAATTAGGCATCAGTGCCGCCATCAAACTAGGGGGTGCGAGCAATTACGCATCGTATGATGGTACTTCGATGGCAACCCCACATGTTTCGGCCGTCGCCGCCCTCGTTTGGAGTTATTTCCCCACCTGCACCGCCGCCCAATTGCGCACGAGCTTGGGTTTGAGCGCACTCGATTTAGGAACATCAGGTCGTGACGTTAAATATGGCTATGGGTTGGTACAAGCCAAGGCAGCTTACGACCGTATCAAATCTAAGGGCTGCGGCAAATAAGCCGAGCCGCCCGACGCTCAAACGGGCGTCGGGCAACTTAGATACCAAGCTTAGATCCGCCAATCCCACTCAAAGAGCACGACCTACGCAAACTTTTTGCCCATACCTTGACGCCCCTCCATTTTGCAGTTTTCTTCCCTGATCTACTTTTTTAACTACAAATCAAAATATGATGATTTTCATCATGCTTTTTCGCTAATAGCATAAGGTCTGTCACTCTTCCCCAGCCTAATTTCACCATTTCACTCTTACTAAAGCTGACATGAAAGCAAGTAGGCGCACCAAACGGTGTCAAACTGCGTCCTGTCCCCGTTCAAAATTGCACAAATTTTGGGCAATTTTCGGCTGTTTTTACGACCAGCAATTAAAATTGTAAAATAATTAAATAAATCAATGCTCATAGGAAATTTTCAGGTATTGCGGCGCAATATCGCCTTTTTTGAATAATGCCTCTAAATCCGCGTGATTTCCCCCTAAACAGCATGCATCTTGCTGTTATTTCACTTGGCACGCGAATTGCTTAGTAACTCCCCGAGCAAGCAGCTAGTGTAAGCAACAGAGGAAAACGCACTAAATCAGGGCATTTCCTCATTGGCAGAACAATTTCATGACGCACTTTTTTGGAGCAAATAAATTGCATCAAAAAAGTGCGGAAGCAAGTAAAAAGCCGATGTTGCAGTGCAAAAAATTGGTGAAAATGGCTTTTTCCCATAAAAAATTTTGAAATTTTTGTGTGGACAAGTATTCATATCCTGTTTAAGATAAACCTCAACGCATCAATCATTTCAAAAAAGAAATGAAAAAAGAATGCCAGGTGATACTAATTCTTGCATCACTTAACTAACCAGACAATCTATACTGAGGGACACTCACATGCGCAATTCGCCTTTCCAATCCACCAAACTCTCCACCGCAATCAAGCTCGGCCTCGCTGGCGTCGCCACTGTTGGTATGCTCGCTCAAGCGCAAGCCGCAGATCGTTATGTTGTGCACTATGCAGACGGCGCCCATGTGGATGTGAAAGCAGCTATCGTTGCCGCTAAAGCGAATGTGAAATACCAAATTCATAGCATGAATGCAGTGTCGATCGAAGCCACTGCTGAAGGTGCAAAACAATTAAAAGCAAACAAAAACGTTTCGCTGGTCGAAGAAGATGTGAAGCGTTACCCATTCGGCGGTTCCACGCCATCGACTGGCAACCCATATTTAGTTGGCCAACAAGTGCCATACGGCATCAAATTAGTACAAGCTGATCAATTACCTAGCGGCGACGCAAACACCGCGAACCGCAAAGTTTGTATCATCGACTCCGGCTATGACCGCGCTCATGAAGATTTGGGCAAAGGCACCAACGTCACTGGCGAATACGATAGCGGCACTGGCTGGTGGTACACCGACGAAAACCACCATGGCACCCACGTTGCAGGTACGATTGCAGCGCTCAATAACAGTGGCGTTGGCGTAGTGGGCGTGAATCCAAATGGCAAATTGAAATTGCACATTGTTAAAGTGTTCGGTGCAGATGGCTGGGCATATTCCTCCAGCTTGTCGGCCGCAGCAAACAAATGTAAAGCAGCTGGCGCGAACATCGTCACGATGTCGCTCGGCGGCCCAAATTACAGCGCATCCGAAAACACCACGTTCAGCAATCTGGCTAAAGCAGGTATCTTGATCGTTGCGGCAGCAGGTAACGACGGTGCAGATCCTGATCCAGCAAAACAAACTGCCGTGTCTTATCCAGCAGGCTATAGCAGCGTGATTTCGATTGGCGCACTGGATGAAAACAAACAATGGGCAAGTTTCTCCCAATACAATAGCAAAGTGGAATTATCGGCTCCTGGCGTGAACGTGTTGTCTACCGTGCCAATGGGCAAAGGTTCTGAATCGAGCGCAACGGTGGGTGGCGTCGCAGTTCCAGTCGGCGGCATGTCTGGTTCGCCAAACAAAACCGCTACTGGCGCATTGTTTGACTTCGGTATCGGCGACAAAACCAATACCGCAGCAGCTGGCAAAGTCTGCTTGATCCAACGCGGCACAGTTGACTTCGCAACGAAAGTGACGAATTGCCAAACCAGCGGCGGTGTAGGCGCGATTGTGTATAACAATGCAGCAGGCTCTTTCGGCGGCACCTTGGGCACCACCGTGACCACCATCCCATCGGCAACCGCTTCGGATACTGATGGCGCAGCGATGAAAGCAAAAGTTGGGCAAAGCGCAACCGTAGCAGTGGTCGCTACCAACTACGCCTTCTACGATGGTACGTCGATGGCAACGCCACATGCTGCAGCAGTTGCAGCCTTGGTGTGGAGCTACTACCCAACCTGTACCGCAGCACAAATGCGCACGACCTTGACCAAGAGCGCGTTGGATTTGGGCAGCGCTGGTCGTGACGTCAAATACGGCTACGGTTTGATCCAAGCTAAAGCAGCATATGACCGCATCAAGTCCTTGGGTTGCGGCAAGTAATGTAGTTGCGTGATAGGAATCGGCGCCTAGCCTTAAGCGGGCGCCCAGTTTGAAAACAGTCGTCTTTGCAGTACCGTAGTAGATGTAAACGCTAGAAGTCAGTTTGAAAGTAGTTGGGTTCAAAAGCGCCGCAGCGATGTGGCGCTTTTTTTTCGCCTAACCACGCTTGCTTTGCCCTCCTCGTTGGCAACGCTATTTGCCAGCCTCACACGCGGCTCGCCGCGCTACAGCCCTTGCCCGGCATCCCAATTGCGGCGTGCCCGCGCCGTTAAGGCAATGACGGCTTCAATACCAGTTCCATACAGCAACATAGAAATAGTCACAATAAATTGATGACATCCTGCTGATCTTTTACACCTATTTAGTAAAAATAATACAGAATAATCAAAATTTTCTTTCCGAAAAGAAATAAATTACTTCAACAGTTTACATTTCTCACATTTGCTTTCAACTAAAGAAAATTTGGGAAAAATCACCATAAACCGCACTTGTGCGCTGCACCATAGTACAAAATCTCGAAAAAATTTCAAGAATTTTGCATTTTCCTGTGGACAACGATTAAATTCGCATGTAAGATTCATTACATCGCAGCAACAAATTTCCACAAGGAAATCAAAAAAGACTGCAAAGTAAGTAAGTTAGTTACATGATTTATTGAATCAAAAAAACTTAACCAATCTACTCAATATTAAGGGACGACAATATGACCAAAGTGCACTTCTCCGCTTCCAAGCTCTCCACCGCAATCAAATTCGCATTGGCTGGTGCCGCCGCCGTTAGCATGATCGGCAACGCCCAAGCTGCAGAAGGCAACGCACGTTATGTCGTCCATTTCAAAGAAGGTTCGCACGAAGCAGTACGCAGCGCGATCATCCAAGCAAAAGGCAGCGTAAAAGGCCAGATCCACCAAATGAGCGCAGTAGCAATCGAAGCAAGTGCAGATGGTGTGAAACAATTGAAAGGTCATAAAGACGTCGCATTGGTTGAAGAAGATGTGAAACGCTTTTTGATGGCTGGCGGCACCTCAGCTTCGACTGGTTCCCCATATTTAGTTGGTCAATTGGTGCCATACGGCATCAAGCAAGTGCAAGCTGATTTGTTGCCTAGCGGCGACGCGAACACCGCAAACCGCAAGATTTGCATCATCGACTCTGGCTATGACCGTGCACACGAAGATTTGAGCAAAGGCACCAACGTTACTGGCGAATACGATAGCGGCACTGGCTGGTGGTACACCGACGAAAACCACCACGGTACCCACGTTGCAGGCACGATCTCTGCATTGAATAACAGCGGTGTTGGCGTGGTTGGCGTGAATCCAAACGGCAAAATCAAGCTGCATATCGTCAAAGTATTTAGCGCAGCAGGCTGGGCATATTCTTCTGACCTGTCCACCGCAGCGAAAAAATGCCAAACCGCAGGTGCTAACGTGATTTCGATGTCCCTCGGCGGCCCAACTTACAGCGCAACGGAAAACACGACGTTTAGCAACTTGGCAAAAGCAGGCATCTTGTCGATCGCAGCAGCAGGTAACGATGGCGACAATGCAGACCCAGCAAAACAAACCGCTATCTCGTATCCAGCAGGTTATGCCAGCGTGATTTCGGTCGGCAGCATTGTTTGATTTCGGTCTGGGTGATGCAGTCAATAGCGCAGCATCTGGCAAAGTCTGCTTGATCCAACGCGGCACGGTTGACTTCGCTACCAAAGTGACAAATTGCCAAAACAGCGGCGGTGTGGGCGCGATTGTGTATAACAACACAACAGGTACTTTCGGCGGCACCTTGGGCACCACCGTCACGACGATTCCTTCGGTAACGGCAACCGATGTCGATGGCGCAGCGATGAAGGCAAAAGTCGGCCAAAGCGCAACGGTTTCGGTGACGGCAACCAACTACGCTTACTTTGATGGTACGTCGATGGCAACGCCGCATGTTTCCGCAGTCGCTGCACTGGTATGGAGCTACTTCCCAACCTGTACCGCTGCGCAAATGCGTACTAGCTTGACCTTGAGCGCACAAGATTTGGGTAGCGCTGGCCGCGATGTGAAATTTGGCTACGGTTTGGTGCAAGCTAAAGCAGCTTACGATCGCATCAAGTCCTTGGGTTGCGGTAAGTAATTCTCAAAGTTGTATAGCAATACCCCTCGTAGCAACGAGGGGGCTGTAAAAGGTAGGTGAAAGCGCTGTATCAACAAAGATCAGTAAGATAGTTTAGGGCCTCTGCGGAGGCCCTTTTTTATTGCGCCGACTTTCGACTTTACCCATTATTTTGGCGTCGCCGCGCATGCCGCATATACGCAAGTATTGCGCAACACGCCATCATGCGCCCGGCGCTCATTGCGCATAATGCCTTCCAGTTGCAAACCCGCTTTTTCTGCCACTTTGCGCGCACTAGCGTTGAGTTCATCGGTGATGATTTCAATCCGCGCTAAGCCTAATTGATCAAACCCCATCGCCAGTAGCGCTTGCACCGCTTCGGCTATATAGCCTTGCTTGCTACGCGAGCTGCGGCACCAAAAACCGATATCCATTTTCGGCGTATGCCAATCGGGTCGATGCAAACCAGCGCAACCGATGAGAATTTTCCTCCGATTGCTCACCCACCACCCACGGCAGCGACGCCGTAAATTGCCGTAGCGCGGGCAAGCTCTCGCAGACAGCCGCGTACACTTGCGCACCATCGCCAGCGCGTGGCACACGCATATGTAAGCGCGAGGTTTCAAGATGATCGGGAAGATTGAGCAGGATGGGATTGGGCATAGGCGTCAATGTCCGTAGAAAAAAGACGACCTTAACATCTAGCCATCATGGCCGCAACAGCGCATTCCAAGGTGAATTCAGATAAACCAAGACAGCGAGATTGAGCAAAACACTGCACCAAAACCAAAACTGAAAAGAAAATTTGCGCGATTTATGGCGCAAAGTTTGCTGCGCCAACAGCGCACCCGGCCAACCACCGATCAAGCCGAACAGCAGCAAAGTGCGTTCCCGTGTACGCCACTGCCCAGCGCGCGCTGCGGACTTATCCGCGCGATAAGCGAAATAGCACAACACACTGGCGACGCTATACATCAAGACAACCCAAAGCGGCATCTGCCACGCCAGTGTCAGGCAAATGAGCAAGAGCAGTAGAGTGGGCAACTTGTTTGCCCACGGCAGTAATCTCATTCGGCGCGCCTTAGTTTGAAAAATTCATATCGCTCAGCAGCGCAAATCATTCCCCAACAACGGAAAAATAGCTCATAAAAAATGTGCAAGCCCAAAGCAAAAGCATCAGTGGTACAAGCAAAAAATGCAAGCGCTTAGGCCCAGGATAGCCGAAGATGGAAACAGCCAATAGTATCGGCAGCACGTATTGCATCGAGAAAAATACTTTGATCCAAAAATGCTGATAGCGATGGTTCTGCGAAATCCAGACGGAAAACCAAAATATCAAATCGACAGCCGGGCAATAAGCTGCAGTCAGGAGTCGCAAATAAAGTGGCGTGTTTGGCTTGGCCTGTTCAAAATAAGCGAAGCCAGCGAGAAAACCGAATAACATAAACACCTCACAGCATTAGGCTATAGCGGCGACATAGCTGGTGTACGCGATAGCTTGGGGTTGGCACTGAGGCGCATTCTATGGTGATTTTGGCGTCGCTCGCGCTAGCTCGGCGCGGTAGCGTTTTCTGCACTGACAAGTGTCACATCCGACAACCATTGATGACGAAAACGCAATGGTGGAAAGGAAGACCGCCCTCTCGCCCGCTCGAGGCTGTCGCGAAAGGGTCCTGTGCCTGAAGGTGCGTCCCCTCTGCCCGCGTGAGCGGTGTCGCAAAAGAGGAAAACGTGGCTGGGCGACTCGCCCACCATTGCCTAGGATTAATAAAAATCCTATTTTTGACATAAAAAATCGAACAACTTTATCAAAAAGATTTTTAAAGTCAAAGGCCGTGGGCAGCTTGCCCACCCTACGAAAAGCCATAACCCCTTTCGCGACAGCCTCGCAATGCGGGCGAGAGGCGACCGTGCGCAAATTTGCCAAGTCTTATGCCTAAATTTAAATATCGACCTGTTCCATAGCAAAGAATTAGCTAAACTCACGCGCCAATATGCAGGCCGCTGATCGCACTGCTATAAGCACTGCACTAGCAGTAAATAATCGCAAAATAGTTCCCTATTGAATGCCCTTTTACCCAAATAAATATTTATCAACTTTATCGCAATGCAGCAGGAACTTAGCCCTACGCTAGGCACTCAGATTGCGCAGTAGATGAGGTCACCTCTCCCTAGTTTGCAGCGGCACTACCGTCCCCTGTAAAACACTTGCCAGAATGCATCAAAAATGCAAACTTGATGACAAGCGTATGACCTTAGCCGAAAGAATGTCGTGATTGCAGGTGGATTTTTTTCTGCAAACGATAAAATATTGGCACTAATGTAGAACTAGGCACATTTAGTGCAGTTTCGCCCTTATACTCTTTCTTTTTTCCCCTTTCACTGGATAGAAGCACGCTTATGCAAACCGAGTTGATTTCTTTGCGCTTACGTCAGCGCCGCCGTCAAAACGGCTTTACCTTGATCGAGATCATGGTGGTGGTGGTTATCATGGGTATCATGGCAGCGATGCTGGTGCCAAAGGTGATCCAACGTGCGGCCGATGCCCGCATCACGGCGACCAAAACCAATATCACCGAAGTGATTAATGCACTCAAGATGTATAAGCTGGACAATAGCCGCTACCCGACTGCTGAACAGGGTTTGCAGGCACTGATTACCAAACCTACCACTGGCCCGATTCCTTCCAACTGGAAAGAAGGCGGCTATATCGACAAAACACCAAAAGACACCTGGGGCAAGCCGCTGCTGTATTTAGCGCCCGGCCTGCATGGTGAAGTGGATGTCTGGAGCTTGGGCGCCGATGGCGTGCAAGGCGGCACTGGCGAAGATGCAGATATCGGCTCGTGGGAAATCCAATAACACTGTTACGCACCCAGCGTGCGCGCGGCTTCACCCTGCTTGAATTGCTGGTGGTGATGGTGATTGTCGGCATCATGCTTGGTGCCGTCACCATCAACGCTATGCCGAGTCAGCGTCAAGCCTTGCAACGGGAAGCGCAGCGGGTTGCGCTCTTGCTGCAAAGCGCACGCGATGAAGCGATTGTGCGCAACCGCTTGGTGGCCTTTGAAGCGGATAGTGAGCATTACCGTTTTTTGCTGCGAGAAAAAGGGGAATGGCAACCGATTCCCAAAGACAATGTGCTGCGTGAACGCGCCTTTGAATTGCAGCCGATGAATTTAAGCATAGAGCCAGCGTTGCCGGAAGGCAGCAATCCACTGCGCATTACGTTTGGCCGCGAGCCAGTGGATAAGCCCTTTGTCTTGACCTTGAACGTGGGCGAAAACACGGTGTCGGTGCGGGCAGATGGTGTCGGTCATTTTACGGTGGAGTGAGGAATGCAAAAACAAACAGGTTTTACCCTGCTCGAAGTGCTGGTAGCGCTGGTGATTGTCGCCATTGCGCTCGGTGCCAGCCTGCGCGCCACGGGTAGCCTGGTGCAAAACAGCGCGGGCTTACGCGCCAAGATGATGGCGACCTGGGCGGCGGAAAATCGGCTGGTGCAAATTCGCATCGCCCACGAATTCCCGGCAGTCGGCGAACGCAGCAGTGACTGCCCGCAAGGCGAACTCAAATTCGTCTGCAAAGAACAAGTATTTACGACGCCTAACCCCAATTTCCGGCGGGTTGAAGTGAGCGTCTATGAAAGT
>JACPVY010000090.1 GCA_016197345.1 Burkholderiales bacterium | reverse complement strand
ACGGGTTGCGGTGACAAACATCGTGGGGCCAAAAGCGACTTGTTTTTGACGTTCCAGATTATTGGTGGTTGAACCGCATTCCAAATCAATCGTGCCATTGGCCATCAATGGAATACGGGTAGCCGAGGTGACAGGATTTAAATTCGTTTTCAAGGTCGGCATGTCGAGGTAGCGTTGAATAGCAAACACCACTTTTTGGCACAAATCGACTGAATAACCTTGATAAGACTGTTTGTCGTCAAGGTAAGAGAAAGGAATCGACGAATCGCGCACGCCTAGCGTAATGGTGCCGGTTTCTTTGATTTTCTTTAAAGTGCCGGTCAATTCTTCGGCGCCCATCGCTGGTACTGCGCTGGCAAATACACTTGCGCCGAGCAAGCAGGCAATGCTTACGGATAATTTCATGTCATCTCCTAAGGTCTTAGCTTTGATAGCTTTGCTGCCTTACAAACAAATTCAGTAATGTCAGCAATAGCCGGTTTTTGGCGAAAATCTCATGCCGGAAAGCCTGTTTTCAACCTTGCAAAATTGCCGCAATAGAGCGAAAACTCGCGCTCACCACCGCAACATTAAAACAACTTATGCAGGTTTGCATGCTCTCTTTGAAAGCGCATAGTGTATCAAATCATTTCTGCATATTTTGCCAATTGTTGCGTTGATTACGCAGAACTACGAAGAAAGTGAGTGGAAAGTGAGCAATCCGCGTGCCAAATTGGCGTTAGCCATGGCCAAACGTAGCGCTTTTGTCTCAGCCCATCACTTTTTTACTCTTCAGGCTGTTCGGTTTGGGCTGGTTGCGCCTGTTGCCTTGCCCACATTTGCGCATAATGTTGTCCTAATGATAGTAATTCAGCATGGGTGCCACGTTCGACGATGCGGCCATGATCGAGCACGATGATTTGATGGGCGTCGGCAATCGTCGATAAGCGGTGGGCAATCACCAAGGTGGTGCGATTTTGCGCAATCGTGTGCAATTGCTCTTGGATCGCTTGCTCAGATTTCGAATCGAGCGCCGAGGTAGCCTCGTCAAAAATCAAAATTGCCGGGTTTTTCAATAAGGTACGGGCAATCGCTACCCGTTGTTTTTCGCCACCCGATAGCTTTAAGCCACGTTCACCGACCATGGCTTGATAGCCATCCGGCAAGCTAACGATGAAGTCATGGATAGAGGCCGCACGCGCAGCGGCGATGATCTCTTCTTCGGTGGCATCGGGCCGACCATAGGCGATGTTATAGCGTATCGTGTCATTGAATAGCACCGTATCTTGCGGCACGATGCCCAGCGCCGAGCGTAGCGATTGCTGGCTGACTTGGCGAATATCTTGCCCATCTATCGTAATGCTGCCAGCGCTGACATCGTAGAAGCGAAACAATAGCCGCGATAGCGTCGATTTGCCCGAGCCGCTATGGCCAACCACCGCCGTGGTGGTGCCTGCCTCGACGGTGAAATTGACATCAAACAGAATCTGCCGCTTGCTTTCATACGAAAAATTCACCGCCTTGAACTCAACTTTTGCCCCGCTCGTGCGTAGCGCTGGCGCATTGGGCACGTCTGCCACTTCGCGATTTTGATCCAACAAGCCAAATAATTTTTCCATATCGGCTAGCGCTTGTTTGATTTCGCGGTAAATCACCCCTAAAAAATTGAGCGGGACATACAACTGAATCATGAAGGTATTCACCGCCACCAAATCGCCTAGCGTCATCGTGCCGTGCTGCACGCCGACCATGGCGCGCCACAAGATCAGTGTCACCGCGGTAGCGATAATTAGGGACTGTCCCGTATTCAGGAGCGAGAGCGAGCTTTGCGATTTCACCGCCGCTTGTTCAAATTGCTGCAAACCTTGGTCATAGCGCTGTGCTTCATAGGCTTCATTGCCAAAGTATTTGACGGTTTCGTAATTGATTAAAGAGTCAATTGCCTTTGAATTGGCTTTCGAATCAAGCTCATTCATGGTGCGCCGGAATTTGGTGCGCCAATCGGTGACCCCTATTGTAAAAGCGATATAGCTGACCAAGGCAACGCCAGTAATGACGCTAAACCAGATGTCGTAGTGCAAAATTAAATAGGTCAGAACCAAGGTAATTTCGACTAGCGTCGGCAAAATATTGAAGAGCGTGAACGAAATCAGCGAATTGATCGCCCGCGTGCCGCGTTCGATATCACGCGTCATGCCCCCGGTTTGGCGCCCGAGGTGAAAGCGTAGCGACAAGGCGTGTACGTGATCGAATACTTTGAGCGCAATCGTGCGCACGGCGCGCTGGGTGACGCGGGCGAATAAAAATTCACGTAATTCGGTAAAAATCGTCGTCGCTAAGCGCAGGCAGCCATACGCCAATAAAAAACCTAGCGGCAAAATCAATAATTCTTGACCCGCGCCGGGTTTGATACTCATGTTATCGATCAAGCCTTTGAGCACCAGTGGTACGCTGACAATCGCTACTTTGGCGGCAAAGAGGAAGAACAAAGCCAAGATCACGCGCCATTTATACACCCACAAATAGGGTAATAGGCTGCGCAAAGTAGCCCAATCATTGCGCTCAGCAGCAGGGGAATTGGCGGGGAGATCAGAACTAGCGGAATTGACTGAGTGGCGGCGCATGGCGTCTTTTCAAAAAAGGTTACACTGTGAATGCTGCATCGTTGCCGCGTCCTGTGTCCCTAGGCAGCGTCATGATTTATCGCTGTACTCGCGTGTAAATCAGGTGCTACTAAGGTGGGGGCTAGGGCGCTAGCAGGTCAGTCGCAAAACGGCGTCAATTATGGCGCAATTCCCAAGGCTTTGCCGGGTAATATAGTGCTTACCCACGAGGAGAAACAAATGAATGATCCAGTCAATCAGGAACCGGGCGCGGCAGCAATCGCACCATATTCTGCTTTGAAACCCTTTGAACGTGGTTTGCCGCCGGGACGCATTCCTGAATTACGCATGGTGCCGATGCCTGCCGATGCGAATGTGTATGGTGATGTTTTTGGTGGTTGGATTATGTCGCAGGTCGATATTGCTGGTTCACTCGCCGCAACCAGACGGGCTAATGGCCGTGTCGCTACCATCGCCGTCAATTCCTTTCTCTTTAAACATCCGGCTTTCGTCGGTGATTTATTATCGTTTTATTCTGAAATCATCAAAGTTGGCACCACCTCCATCACGGTGGCGGTAGCGGTTTATGCCGAGCGCAATCGCTTGCAAGCTGATTGCGTGAAAATAACCGAGGCAACTGTCACCTATGTCGCCACCGATGAAAATCGCAAACCGCGCCCGGTGCCAGCGCTAGAAACGCTGCTACGCGCACCCGAAGACGCGCCCGCACACGAAGACCCCAAATTGTAAGAAAGACGCTAAGGATAAAGGCAAGATGAATCACGGTTTTGCGGCTGGGCGCCGCTATTTTTTACAACAAGCCGGCAAGGCCGCTAGTTTGTTGCTGCCAGCAGGTTTGGTCACTGCGGCGAGCAAGGGTGAAGTAAGTGTAGCGAGCAGTAAGTTATCCAATAAAAATTACCCGTTTAGTTTAGGTGTCGCTTCCGGTTGCCCGCGACAAGATAGCGTCGTCTTGTGGACACGGATTTTGCCCGATCCCTTGCAAGCCAGTTCTAGCGGCGTCCTTGCCCTGAACGTACGCTGGGAAGTCGCAAATGATGAGGGATTTACGCAAATCGTCAAACAGGGCAAGGCCGACGCCGTGCCGCAACTGGCGCATAGCGTGCATGTGGAAGTGACAGGTCTGCAACCGGAGCGCTGGTATTGGTATCGCTTTATGCTGGGCGATGCCATCAGCCCGATAGGTCGCACCCGTACTGCGCCTGCGCCCGCTAGCATGCCGGCCCACCTCAAAATCGCTGCTGCTTCTTGTCAGCATTGGGAATTTGGCAGTTATTGCGCCCACCAGCACATCGCCAATGCGCAGCCCGATTTGGTGGCGTTTTTGGGGGACTATATCTATGAATGGGGGCCATATGCGCTACAACACCCGAAGGTAGCGCAGCGTAGCGATGAGTGTTTTGATTTGGCGCAATACCGCGCCCGCTATGCCCAATACAAATCTGATCCGCAATTGCAAGCCGCCCATTTAGCCGCGCCGTGGTTGATGACTTGGGATGATCACGAAGTCGCCAATGATTACGCCAATCTGGTCGATGAGCGTTTGGATCGCAATTTCGCCGCACGACGCGCGGCGGCCTACCAAGCCTATTACGAGCACATGCCTTTGCCGCCATCGGTGCTAATGGGGCAGCAATTTACCCAAATGCGGATTTTTGGCCGCTATGATTGGGGCCGCTTAGCGCGTTTTTATGTATTGGATGATAGGCAATTTCGCGCCACCGAAGCTTGCCCAAAACCAGGGCAGGGTGGTTCAAACTCGGTGACGAGCGCGTGCCGTGAACGTCTTGATCCGAAGCGCAGTATTTTAGGGACAGTACAAGAAGCTTGGTTGAAGGAAGAGTTGACGAGTTCGAAGGCGAATTGGAATATCGTTTTGCAACAAACCTTGATGGCGCAAAACAGCCAAGTGCCCGCATTTGGTGCCGAAGAAGGTCGGTTTTGGACTGATGGTTGGGATGGCTACCCGCATGCACGCGCGCGCTTGCTACGCGATATTGCCGCAAGTGGCGTCAAAAATCCTATCGTGCTCTCGGGCGATGTGCATACTTTTTATGCATCAGAATTAGTACAAGATTTTCATCAAGCGGTGTCGAAAAACAATCCCATCATTGCCACCGAATTTTGCGGCACCTCGATCACCTCGACCTCGCGACCACAAGCGCGCACCGAACGCTATATGCAGGATAATCCGCACACCAAATTTGGCCGCAGCGATCTGCGTGGCTTCATGCTGCTAGATATCACGCCACAGCAAACGACGAATACCTTTGTCGCGATGGAAGACGTGACGCGTAGCGATTCACTGGCCAAAAACTTGGCGCGCTTTGTGCTGGAAGATGGCAAAATCGGGGTGCATAAAGCTTGATGATGTGTCGTGTAGGGTGGGTTGCATGCAACCCATCGCTGTTCGGGCAAGTTGCCCACCATTCTTTGATCAACAATTAGCCATTGCTGCAAGCTGCCCACCATTCTTTGAGCAGCAATTAGCCATTGCTGCAAATTACCCACCATTGGCGATGTTTAAAAAACGCTATTCGGGGCATAGTGAAAAATTTTTAAAATCAAAAGCGGTGGGCAGCTTGCCCACCCTACGATTTTTTCTTTGTTGAGAGGGCGAGGCGTATATGTCCCAATTTGATAATGTGTGTGCACAATAGTAGTGTAGGGTGGGCAACTCGTTGAAGGAAATGTGGGGTGGGCAACTCGTTGCCCACGGATGGATTTGAATTTAAGGATTTAAAACTTTGTAAAAATCGCCTCATTTTGATGTAATTCCGAATTTTCTCCAACAATTGAATGTAGAGGAAAACGTTGATGACTGCCAATCTGTCCCCGCAAAAAATCCATAGCGATTCCGCCAGCGAAAACGATGATGACCCATTTGGTCGCGCTGCTTTCGCCGCGCAGCTCGCGCAGTATTTGCAGCTCGCGCCGCAGCAAGAAAGTGTGGTGCTGGGCTTGGAAGGAGAGTGGGGCGGTGGTAAAACTTGGGTGATAGAGCGCATCCGCCAGGTGCTAGCAGCACAAGAAAAACCGCCGGTGGTGATTAATTTCAATCCGTGGTTGATCGGTTCTGAAAATGAATTAATCGCGGCCTTTATGGATGAATTAGCGGCGCAAATTATGGAGCACGCTAGCGGCTTTCCGGCGTATTTGCAAAAAGCGAAAAAACTTGCGGCCTCAGTTGCTGCTTATGGCGAAAAGCTTACCTATCTCAAATATTTGAAATATGTCCCCGGTATTAGCGGTATCGGCCAATTCGTTGAAGATCACGAAAAAATCATCAAAGAAGGCGCGCAGAAATTGCAAACGGCGCTGTCGGAAAACAAGCCTAGCCTATCCAGTGCGCGCAAGGCGATTGAAGTGGCATTGAAAGAATTT
>JACPVY010000089.1 GCA_016197345.1 Burkholderiales bacterium | reverse complement strand
CACAAGTTCAAGATATCAAAGCGGCAACGCCAAAGAGCGCTTATGTGCAAGACGGTCGTGGCGTCATCGCTCGTGATCCATATGGTCTGTGCTGGCGCACTGGTTACTGGACTCCAGCCGATGCAGTCGGCGGCTGCGACAAGCCATTGGAACCAGTTTGCACCGCAAACCAAGAATTGAAAGATGGCAAATGCGTTGACAAACCACCTGTCTGCGGTCCAAATCAAGAATTGGTGAATGGTGTTTGCAAAGACATCGCAGTAGTACCAGTTGAAGTCAAGTGCGGCCCAACTCAAGTGAAGAAAGATGGTAAATGCGTTGATTTGCCAAAATCTGAAAAAGTAAGCTTCGCTGCTGACGCCTTGTTCGACTTCAACAAATCTGTGTTGAAAAAAGAAGGCAAAGCTAAATTAGATGATTTGGCATCGAAATTGGGCACCATCAATCTGGAAGTTATCATCGCTGTGGGTCATACCGACTCCATCGGTAGCGATGCATACAACCAAAAATTGTCGGTACGCCGCGCTGAAGCTGTGAAAGCTTATTTGGTCTCCAAAGGCGTAGAAGCAAACCGTGTTTACACCGAAGGCAAAGGCAAAAAAGTGCCAGTAGCAGACAACAAAACTGCTGAAGGCCGCGCTAAAAACCGTCGCGTAGAAATCGAAGTGGTTGGCACGAAGAAGTAATTCGCGCTGAGCTAGACAGAAAACCCCGCTTCGGCGGGGTTTTTTATTGCGCGAAATGATTGTGAAATGAATGGATCTGCGCGCAGCCTGCTAAACTTCCGGCTTTGCTATCTCAATCTCACCAAACTATCCCCGCCATGAACGCCGATCCACTCGAACTGCAAAAATTTAGCGACCTCGCCCACCGTTGGTGGGACCCTAGCTCTGAATTTCGCCCCTTGCACGAAATCAACCCGCTACGCTTGGAATGGATTAACGCTAAGCGCCCGCTGGCTGGCTTAAAAGTGCTAGACATCGGTTGTGGCGGCGGCATTTTAGCCGAAAGCATGGCGAAAAAAGGCGCGCAAGTGACCGGTATCGATTTATCCGAAAAAGCGCTGAAAGTTGCTGACTTACATAGCCTCGAATCTGGTATCAGCATTCAATACGAATTAATTTCTGCTGAAGAAATGGCGGCACGCGAAGCCGGGCAATTTGATGTCGTCACTTGCATGGAAATGCTAGAGCATGTGCCGCAACCCGCTTCCATCGTTGCCGCTTGTGCGCAATTACTGAAACCCGGCGGCCACGTCTTTTTCTCTACTTTAAATCGCAATCCAAAATCCTATTTATTCGCGATTTTAGGTGCGGAATATGTGTTGCGCATGTTGCCCAAAGGCACGCACGACTACAACAAATTCATCACCCCTGCCGAATTATCGCAATATGTGCGCACTTGCGGCCTCGAATTGCAAGGGATGAAGGGCTTAACCTACAACCCACTGACGCAAGTGTATTCACTCAATCAAGACACTAGCGTCAACTACATGATTGCTTGTCAAAAGCCGCTCTAAATGAATTCCAACGTCCTCGCCAAGCCACGGGCAATTTTGTTCGATCTGGATGGCACGTTACTCGATAGCGCGCCGGATTTGGCCGCTGCCGTCAATACGATGCGCATCAAACGCGGCCTAGCGCCCGTCGCCTACGATTTATTGCGGCCACAAGCTTCGAAAGGAGCGCGTGGCTTGCTTGGTGTCGCCTTCAACCTGCATCCATTAGACGCCGAATTCGATGCTCATAAGCAAGAATTTTTCGCCACCTATGAAGCAGCAATGGCGGTCGAAAGCCGCCTGTTCGATGGCGTGAGCACGACCCTGAACGCGCTTGCCGATGCTGGCATCGCTTGGGGTATTGTCACCAATAAAATCGAACGCTTTGGCCTGCCTCTGGTGCCCGCAGTAGGCTTGGGCAGCGCTGGCTGCATCATCTGTGGCGACACCACGCCGCATAGCAAACCTCATCCTGCGCCGCTACTTGCCGCCGCTGCGCAGCTAGGCGTCGCCCCTAAAGCATGCTGGTACGTCGGGGATGATGACAGAGATATCGAATGATTCAATAACAACTGTAACTTCCCCAAACCCTTGTCCACCTTCAAAGGAGCCATCATGAAATTTCTCACCGCCATGCTGAGTTTCGCCCTCATCGCTAGCGCCAGCGCACAAAACAACCCACCCGGCCCGCCAAATGGTCAAGGCCCGGGAGCACAGCGCGACGATCAACGCGGGGAACGTCGTGGCCCGCCGGCGGAATTTTTAGCCGCCTGCAAAGGTAAAAAAGAAGGCGATGTGGTCAAGGCAAAATCGCCGCGCGGTGATACCGTGCAAGGTCGTTGCACCTTGATGATGATTCCAGAACAAGATGCGGCACCTGCGGCCAGGAAATAAATACGAAGAAACACTAAGATCAGCGCGAAAGATGCTGTCGGCGTGGTAACAACTCCGGCAGCGTCAGCGCGAATACGTCTCCTCCAGCGCCAACACTAAGCGCTGCACATCGGCAGCATAAAAACCCGATGAATTGAGCGTATTAATTTCAACAATTTTGATGCCGTCCGCTGTATCACAGGCATCAATCACAAAAGCTTGGTGCGGCTCCCATTCTTGTATGCGCAGCTTTACAAAATCTGCTACCCGCTGATCGACCTCACTCGCATAAATCACTTGCTTGCCACGCTTATACAGCGATTGCGTAACAAGCTGCCCCTGCACCACCCAAAAACGATATTCGGCATAAATCTGTACCGGGCGCGACAACTGAATTTTGGTGTCGGGTCTCAAGCTTGTGCCATGAGTGGCGGTAGGGTCACACACCGTTGCTTGCCAAGCACGGAATTCGTTCGCGCTAAAGACACGGCCAGAAAAATATTTCGAGTCATGAACCGGCCGCACAAACATCTGCTCTTCGGTAAATATTGCATCCTGCAGACTGCAAACGACTGCATGAGCATTGAGCATGTGACTGCCCCAATGCGCACGTTGCTGCTCAAAATCTTGCGTGAATAAATCAAACACTCCGGGCGTCCAGCCATTTCTTGCCGCGACATGGCGCATCGAATAAGAACCAATACACATGACGTTGTTGTGCGCAAGCGATGTCTCAGGAATCAGTTCACCTAGCTTGGGGACCACGGCATGGATGGAATAACTGATCTGAAAGCGCTCTAGCGTCGCAATCAGCGCATTCCAACCGGTTTCGGAAAG
>JACPVY010000670.1 GCA_016197345.1 Burkholderiales bacterium | reverse complement strand
CACCTTCTTGCCCATTCCCCCGTCGACTCAACATGATTATGTTGGCGCAATTTGACTTGACGCCGCAGCAAGTGGTGGATGAGTTAGTCCGGCGCGAAGGCATTTCTGGGATAGAAGAAAAAGCCAATCGTAAGTTGAAAGCGCGCGAGCAAGACGAAAAGTAAAGCCATTGGCTTGCCGCCTATCAATATCATTTTATTGATTTAATTGTATTTGGGGAAACAAATATGACCGACTGCCTTTTTTGCAAAATCGCTGCCAGACAAATCCCTTCTACCATCGTCTATGAAGACGCTGAATTTTTGGCTTTTAAAGATATTTATCCAGCGGCACCTGTGCACATTTTGGTGATTCCTAAGCAGCATATCGCGACTCTTTCCGATGTTGATGCGAGCCACACGGAAATACTGGGTAAAATGCTGGCCTTGGCACCCGTGATCGCGAAGCAAGAAGGTATTGCCGTCAGCTATGACGTGCATGGCAAACCGCATGGTGGCTATAAAACCTTGATCAATAGCGGGCCAGATGGCGGGCAAGAAATTTACCACTTGCATATGCATGTGGTCGGTGGCAAGCCATTAGCAGCATTACGTACACGGGAATAGATAGCCAAGTGCGCCGCGCTAGTCGCGGCATTGGTCTATTATGCAAGAGCGCACTGGCCGTTCGGCTAGGCGGGAAGTTTACGCAAGGAGAAAATCATGGGTTCACTCAGTATTTGGCATTGGCTGATCGTAGCCGTTATCGTGGTGCTCGTCTTTGGCACCAAAAAACTCGGCAATGCAGGTGCCGACTTGGGCAAGGCTGTTAAAGGTTTTAAAGATGGCATGAAGGGCGAAGAGGAAAAACCTGCGAGTACGGCAAATTCCGCTAATCCACAAGTGGCAGACAAAACGACGATAGATGTCGAGGCCAAGGAAAAATCCAAATCCTGATCGTGAGGGTTTTCGTTTAGGTTGCTATGATAGATCTCGGTCTTACTAAAATTGCGCTGATTGGTGTCGTTGCGCTGATCGTCATCGGCCCCGAAAAGTTGCCGAAAGTGGCGCGCACGCTGGGCACTTTGTATGGCCGGGCGCAACGCTATATCAGCCAAGTCAAATCCGAAGTCAGTCGTGAGATGGAGATGGAAGAATTGCGTGCCATGCACAAAGAAGTGCAAGAGGCCGCGCAAGATGTGGGTAATAGCATCGCCAGCCATCTGAATCAGACCGGGCAGATGATAGAGTCGGCGTGGCAAGATCCGCCTGCCCCCTCAACCTACTGGACACCAACCCCGACTAACGAGCAAATTGCCGCTCGCGCTAAAACCTTTAAACGGCGCAAATTACAGCGCACCTCGAATGTGCCGGGTTGGTATAAGCAACGTAACAAAGTAAAAATGCATGTGATGTCGGGTGCAGCACGGGTTGCCCTGCATCGCCCACGCCCACAAGGCAAAGCGCCTGCCTCGTTTTATGGCTGATCACTGATCTCTTTCGCTGAAAAAACTCCCCATGGTTGATGAAACTAGCGCGCCTGAAGAAACCTTCATCTCGCATTTATTTGAATTGCGTGATCGTTTGCTATATGGCATTTACGGTTTGGTGGTGGTGTTGATTGCATTGATGATCTGGCCCGGCCCCGCAGACATCTATGATTTTCTGGCGAAACCGATGATCGCTTCCTTGCCAGCCGGCACTAAAATGATCGCTACTGGTGTGATCGCGCCCTTCATGGTGCCGCTCAAAGTGACGCTATTAGCGGCCATCATTATTTCCTTACCTTGGCTGTTTTACCAAATGTGGGCCTTTGTTGCGCCCGGTTTGTATGAGCATGAAAAGCGCCTCGTACTGCCACTGGTGATTTCTTCGTCGTTGTTATTCATCGCTGGCGTGGCGTTTTGCTACTTCCTTGTTTTTGGCCGAGTTTTTGCGTTCATCTATCACTTTGCTCCGCAATCCATCTCCGTTTCGCCTGACATTGAAAATTATCTCGATTTTGTGATGAGTATGTGTCTGGCTTTTGGCGTGACGTTTGAGGTACCTGTCGTGGTGGTCGTTTTGGTGCGCACTGGCATGGTTGAACTCGAAAACAAACTTGATAATCAAGAGTGATCAATTGAAGAGCGTGTCGAGCCTGATCACGTTTGCATTCGGTCAAAACGTAAGCTCGAGAACTCTGAAGGAAATAGCTATAGCAGCCTTTTATTTAAGACTTGGTCAAGAAGAGTTTTAAAACTGGTTAATGAAGGTGCTTTGACAACATCGTCATTTAATTTGTTCCAATGTTCTGCGACTCTATTTGAGAAGAAATTGTGTCTT
>JACPVY010000669.1 GCA_016197345.1 Burkholderiales bacterium | reverse complement strand
GTAAAGAGTTAGCAGAGTTAATCCAGTTCGCGCAGTTTTTGAAAAGCTTGCTCAATGCGCTCGACCGCGATGATACTCATCCCTTCAATTTTTTGCTTGGGAGCATTAGTTTTTGGGATCATTGCCTGTGAGAATCCCAGTTTCGCCGCCTCGCGCAAGCGCTCTTGCCCACGCGGCGCAGGCCGGATTTCACCCGCCAAGCCAACTTCACCAAACACGACTAAACCGCGCGGCAAGGGTTTATTGCGCATCGACGAATGAATCGCCAGCAACACCGCTAAATCCGCCGCAGGCTCGGTGATTTTGACGCCACCGACCGCATTGATGAACACATCTTGATCAAATGCCGCGACGCCAGCATGACGGTGCAAGACCGCCAATAGCATCGCTAAGCGGTTTTGCTCTAACCCGACCGACAAACGCCGCGCGTTCGGTAAATGGCTGGCATCGACTAGCGCTTGAATTTCGACCAGTAGCGGACGTGTCCCCTCTTGCGTCACCATCACGCAAGAACCCGCGACTTGATTATCATGCTGCGACAAAAACAGCGCCGATGGATTCGACACGCCTTTCAAGCCGCGCTCGGTCATTGCAAACACGCCAAGTTCGTTGACCGCACCAAAACGATTTTTCACCGCCCGCACTAGGCGGAAACTTGAATGCGTGTCCCCTTCGAAATACAACACGGTATCGACGATATGCTCCAACACGCGCGGCCCGGCGAGCGCGCCTTCTTTGGTGACATGTCCGACTAAAATCATCGTCACCCCGGTTTGCTTGGCGACGCGGGTCAATTGCGCCGCACATTCGCGCACTTGCGCGACCGAACCGGGCGCTGAGCTAAGCGCATCGGAATACAGGGTTTGAATCGAATCGATCACCACTACTTGCGGCTTAATGCTAGCGATCGTGCCGAGGATTTTTTCGAGTTGAATTTCGGCTTGTAATTTCAACTCCTTCGCATCGACTTGCAAACGCTTAGCGCGTAGTGCTATCTGCGCCCCCGATTCTTCGCCCGAAACGTAGAGCACGAGCTTATTTTGTGACAGACCTGCGAGCGCTTGTAGCAATAGCGTTGATTTGCCAATGCCGGGGTCGCCACCAATCAAGACCACGCCGCCGGAAACCAAACCGCCGCCCAACACGCGGTCGAATTCCTCGATCCCGGTGCTAAAGCGCGGCACGTCTAGCGCCTCGATATCAGCCAAACTCAGCACCGGCGCGCTTTGCGCCAAACCTTGCGGCGCGGCACTATAGCGGTTATTGGTGGTCTCTAACACGGTTTCGACGAGGCAATTCCATTGCCCACAAGACGGGCACTGCCCCGCCCATTTATTGGCATTGGCACCGCATTCGGTGCAGCTAAAGGTAGTTTTGGGGGTGTTTTTGGCCATGAGGCTTATTCTTTATTCGAGGCTATCGCGAAAGTAGAAAACGTATGGGCGGGCGGCATGCTGCAAATGGTGCCTTGCCATCGAAATTAGCTGGTGAAAGATGCTGCGCGCGATCAACGTTTTGGTGGGCAACTTGCCCACCCTACATCAATCTTAGGGCGCATGCGATATTGCTCAGGCAACCATTGCCCACCAATCCACTGCACCATGCTAGGCCCCATAAAAAATTGTTTCGTACAATACAAATCCAACAAAAATGATTGTGCGCCTAAAAAAACGATGAAAAATGGGCTGTTTTATAAAAAAATGATGAAAAAATTCAAGCAAAAACGATAACACTTAACAAATGATAATAAAAACCCAACCACAACTCACTTCCAGCGCTCCAAACTCAATTGCACGCTCTCTTCCCCACTCGAAAACCAAATCACACCATCTTGTATCGTGCATTGCAATTGCATATTGCGTTGCGCTAGCTTGGTCAGTTCAGCACTGCTAGCGGCGGGTAGATTCCACACTTGCAAGTTTTGCGCACGGGCGACTTTGCTCTCCGTTTGTTGCCACCAGATATGGCTGGTCGTCGCGTAGCAAAGGACGAGCACTTGTTCCGAACGACCGCAGGCTTTTAAGATGCGTTTTTCATCGGGTTGGCCGACTTCTATCCACATTTGCAG
This sequence comes from Burkholderiales bacterium, assembly GCA_016197345.1. Taxonomy (GTDB): domain Bacteria; phylum Pseudomonadota; class Gammaproteobacteria; order Burkholderiales; family Burkholderiaceae_D; genus JACPVY01. The sequence continues at coordinate 755 of JACPVY010000669.1, read as the reverse complement.
CGCGCCAGTCAAATCTTTTGCCCACAAATCGGGTTCATCAACATCCGACAAACCCTTGGTGAAAACGAGGTATTCGCTGGCATGGCAAGCAAAGGCGAGCAAGCGTACCATTAAGCGTTCATCGGTTTCCGATGGATGGCGGGCGACGGTGAGATTGTGCTCGGCGTAGTAATTGCGGTCCATATCGGCGATATTCAAATCCGCCTTGTAAATCGTTGACTTTAAAGCCATGCTTGATCCAATGTTATTTGAAGATGATGGTTTTATGGCCGTCGAGCAAGATGCGATGTTCGACAAACCATTTCACCGCGCGCGCTAGCACCACGCATTCGACGTCGCGCCCAATCGCCGTCAATTCCTCTGGCCCCATGGTGTGATCAACCCGCTCTACGCCTTGCTCGATAATCGGGCCTTCATCCAATACGCTAGTGACAAAATGCGCGGTTGCGCCGATTAGCTTGACGCCGCGCTGATGCGCTTGGGCGTAGGGGCGCGCGCCCTTGAAGCTCGGTAAAAAGGAATGGTGGATATTGATCGCCCTGCCCTCCAAGGCTTGGCACAATTCAGGCGAGAGGATTTGCATATAGCGCGCTAGCACCGTCAATTCGATGTCGTGCGTTTTGATGACATCGAGAATGCGCGCTTCTTGCGCCATTTTGGCTTCAGGCGAGGCACCTGGGGCGAGCGGGAAATGGTGGAATGGGATGTTATACGAGGCCGCCAATTGATAAAAATCCATGTGATTCGAGACAATC
>JACPVY010000668.1 GCA_016197345.1 Burkholderiales bacterium | reverse complement strand
GGAAGAAACGGGCTATAGCGCTAGCGAATGGCAATTCGTCTGCCGCATCCACAATGCCATTGCCTACTCCGATGAATTCCTCGACATCTTCCTCGCGAAAGGCTTGCAGCAAGGCGAACGCAAGTTAGATGAAGAAGAGTTTTTGGACGTCTATAGCGCGCCATTTTCTGATCTGCTAGAAGGCGTGCGGCGCGGTCAAATCACCGACGTCAAAACCGTGATCGGCATATTTTGGCTGGAGAAAATTCTGAGCGGGCAATGGCAGGCCGAGGGGGAATGCCCGGAAGCGATGCCGCCTAGGGCTTAAGCGCTAGGGCTTGTACTAATGGATGGTGCTAGCTTAAGGCAGCGCTCTTTCCAAAGTGCATGTTTCTCATTTGAAATAACAGTCCTTTATTTAAAAAAATCCATGCGCTACAATGACAGGCCTTTTTTTTCTCCCTTTCTTGAAAGCCCGCATGCTCAAACATTTCTTTTCGGCTTGCCTCGTCGCCTTGAGCCTCTTTGCTTCAACTTCCCATGCTGCAACTGACGCAGCGCAGCCGAAAAAAATGACAGCGGAAGAATTTCTCGCTAGCTTGCATTTTCAACACGGCAAAATCACGCTGCCCGGCGATATCGCTACCCTCGATTTACCTTCCAATTTCCGCTACTTGCCACCGGATGATGCAGAGCGCGTGCTGGTTGATGCGTGGGGTAATCCGCCGGGGCCGAAATCGCTAGGGATGATATTCCCTGAAAGCGTAGGGCCGCTGTCGGAAAATGGTTGGGGCGTGATTATTACCTATGCCAAAGATGGCTATGTGAAAGACGATGATGCCGACAAAATTGATTACAAAGATTTGCTGAAAGACATGCAAAAAGGTTTGGAGGAAGCCAATGCCGATCGTATCAAACAAGGCTATGGTTCGATGACCTTGGTTGGTTGGGCTGATGCACCGTATTACGATAAAAACACCAACAAAATGTATTGGGCGAAAGAATTAAAGACGGGTGAGCAACAAGGCAATACCTTGAACTACAACGTGCGGGTGTTGGGGCGGCACGGGGTGTTGGTGTTGAATGCCGTCGCCGGTATGTCGCAAAAGACTGAAATCAAGCGTGAAATGCAAAAAGTACAAAACTTCACCGATTTCACCGCGGGCAATCGCTATGTCGATTACGACGCGAAGACCGATAAGCTAGCCGAATATGGCATCGCCGCGCTGGTAGCAGGTGGTGTCGCTTCCAAGCTAGGCCTATTTGGCAAACTATTTGCGTTTTTGCTGGCGTTCAAAAAACTGATCATCGTCGGCATTGCGGCCTTGGGCGGTGCTGTGATGAAGTTGTTTGGGCGTAAATCAGATTAATTGACGTCCCAATCTTGTGGAATATGGCGCAGAATATCGCGCCAGCTCACAATGCCAATGGGCCGATTGTTGGCATCGACAATCGGGATGCAGGAAATATTTTTCTCGATGAAAAGCGTGATTGCTTCATTGATCGATGCATCTTCACCTAGCACGATGGGCTTGCGGCTCATGATTTGATGCACGCGCTTATTTAGCGTGGCGCTATCGCGGTGGGTTTCGGTTATCGTGCCGACGTACGGGCTGATTGCTTTGAAGAGATCGCGGTCAGAAATAATGCCGATCAATTCGCCATCGTCCAATACCAGCAAATGATGGAATTTGCTGTGTTCAAAAATATCTTTGACTAGCGCTAGCTTATCGTCTAACTCAACGCTGACGGGGCGTGTGCTCATGATGTTTTTGACGCTCATCTTGTTCTCCGTGATCACTGACCTCACAACGCTATACCTTGGCGGTTCGCTAAATTCTGTGCTGCTGATCCAACGGGCATACTAGCGGCAAAAATTCGCGTTCGACGGGCGAATAGGCCAGTAAAGCGCCGCTATCAATGTCGAAATACCAGCCATGCAGCGTCAGCGTGCTGTTTTCGACGCGGCGCAAAATCCACGGGTAAGTCAATAAATTGTCGAGTGCATGCAAGATATTCGCTAATTCGCAGGCGTGTTGTTGCTGTGCATGGGTTTTGTGGCGCAGATCGCGTAACACGCGCTCGCGCACCGGGTCGGCGATCTTCATCCAGCGGGCGACAAAATCGGTTTCCCGTTGCGCTGAGTCTTCGGGTTGTAGCAAAGCTTGGATGCCACCGCAATGGGCGTGTCCCAATACAATCACCCGCGCTACCTGTAAATTGCAGACGGCAAATTCGATTGCTGAACTAACGCCGGGCGGCGCTTCAGGGGTGCAGGGCGGCACTAAATTGGCGATATTGCGCACCACAAACATGTCGCCCGGATCGCAGCCAGTGAGCAACATCGGATCGACGCGCGAATCGCAGCTTTATTAATTAAATTCATAAATTGAACATTGATATTAAAATGAGTTATAGATATTTTTGCTAAATTCTGAATAATCGTAATTTTACTTGGTAATTTTACCAAAACTTGT
>JACPVY010000667.1 GCA_016197345.1 Burkholderiales bacterium | reverse complement strand
GCGGAAGCCTATGTCGCGTTGTACTACGTGGATGAGCAAGCGGTAGAGGGTGATACTGAACTAGCCGCATGGTGTGCCGATTTGATTGGTCAAGGTTTGCTGAAAGGCTTTAAGCCGATAGAAAGTCGTGCCGAGTTGGTGCAAGTGTTGACGATGATCATGTTCACCGCAAGCGCGCAGCATGCCGCCGTCAATTTCCCACAACGCACCATCATGACCTACGCGCCATCGGTGACAGGCGCTGGTTGGAATCACGCCCCAAATCAAATTGCGGGACATACTGAGCACGATTGGGTGAGTCTGATGCCGCCGATCGACATCGCGATGGATCAACTGAATATTTTGTATTTACTGGGTTCGGTGTATTACCGTCGTTTGGGGGAATACAAGAGCAATCATTTCCCTTACCTGACATGGTTCCGCGATAAAAAAGTGGATGAACCATTGGCGCGCTTCAACGCACATTTGGAAGAAATCGAAGCACAAATCACCAAGCGTAACGAAGAGCGTGAGCCAAATCCTTATCCTTATTTGTTGCCTAGCCAAATTCCACCAAGCATCAATATCTAAGCCGCGTTTGCTAGAGAGTGGCATTGCGCTGCTCTCTAGCGTAAGCTGCTGCTTTTTGGGCTAACGCTAATAAGAGCGAGGGGACAATGGAAAAAGCAGAAGACGCACAATCACAATCCGCATCGGAAATGATCAGCAAAAAAATCACCGAACTAGGTGATTGGCGTGGGGACACCTTAAGCCGCATGCGCAGCTTGATCCAACAAGCCGACCCAGATGTGCTGGAAGAAATGAAATGGATGGGTACACCAGTATGGTCGCACGACGGTATTTTGTGCACCGGCGAAACCTACAAAAAAGTCGTCAAACTGACCTTCGCCAAAGGCGCGGCGCTACCTGATCCGAATCAGCTTTTTAATTCCAGCTTAGAAGGCAATGTGCGGCGGGCGATTGATATTCATGAAAATGAGGAAGTGGATGCCAATGCCTTCATTGAGTTGATTCGGCAGGCGGTGGCGTTGAATGTGGCGAGTAAGGCGGGGAAGAAGAAAAAGGTGAAGGGCTGAGCGGGCTTTGTTTGATCGGTCAAGCTAGCCTTGGATGTGTCCCGCGATGGTTTATAACAACGCTGGTGCGTGATCTCGTAGCACTTGTTCGGCGATGTGGCCAAAGAACTGGCGGGTGAGCGTAAAAAACGGGCTAAGTGTCCCTTTTCCTAGCCGGCCGGGTAGCAAGTCTATTGCAGCGAGGTCAGTTAGACTCCAGTTTTGCGCTTGGTGTTGCTCGAATAAATCAGCGATTTCATCCCACCAAGCTTGTCGTTGTTGGCGTAGATATTCACTATTTAAATTCAAGACGGCGATGGTATATCTTGCGCGTCGTGTGTCCCGCAGGTGTAAGCCTAAGCGTGGCACTATGCTGCCATCAGACAAATACGAAAAATAGCGGGCGCTATCGGCCTGATGGCAAGAAATAAATGCTCTGCTGTGATATCGGCTTAGTTTGAAGTGGCCGCCAAAGCGCTCTTCGGATGGAATGACAGCAAGCATTTGGGAATCAAGTGCACATGCTGCGAGGTTCGTGTAGTCAAACGTGCGCGCAGGATTGCGGCTTTTGGGTTCTACGTGTTCGATGTGGTAGCCTAATCCGGCTAAATCGGCTCGTACTTCGCTATAGCAACACAGGTGATATTGCTCTTCGAGCAGGAAATCTTGTACGTAGTCTTTGTCCTTGAAATTTCCCCATGCTCTGGTCGCCGCGTCTGCATCTAGCGGAGTAGTTTGTCGCTGCAAGCTAGCTAAGGTTTGCATCTCTTTTCTGACAAACCTCATTTTTGTGGCTCCACTTGTTTGAGTAACTCTTGCCGCCGGATGCTTCTTTGCAGCCGTTGCAATTGTGGATGGTTTGCTCCTAGGCTAATCGACAGTTCTTCCAATAACGCACTGGTTTGGGCATCTTGATAATGGCCTTGATCGACGAGTTCGGTCAGTTTTCGCAAAGAATCCCGCTCGGCAACTGGTGGTTGTGGATCGACCAACATCACGCTTTGTAAGACGTTGCCACTCGGTTCGCCATAGCTCATCCCTAGTGGAATGCTGCCTTGTTCCAAGCTAATCAAGCGGATATTTTCACGTTTAACTGTGCTCAACACCTGCGGGCTATGCGTGGTGACGATGAATTGAACTTTAGGGAAGGCGCGCAACAAATCCGGCAAAATGGTTTGTTGCCAATGCGGGTGTAGGTGCATATCGACTTCGTCTATCATGACGATGCCGTCGGTTTCTAATGCCGCATTCTCACCTAAGTGAGGATTGAGTTGCACAGCGCGGTAGGCAATTTCTGCTACCAAGCCAAAAGTAGTACGTATCCCGTCGCTTAGTTGACTGACTGGGATAGAACCAAAGTCGTCATGCTCTAAAATCGCATCTTGCAAAGCTTCTGCGTAGTAAAGATTTTTCCAACCCGTGTGTTTTAGCACCGTATTGACCGCACCTTGGACGCAATTGAGCAGGGGGGTGAATGGCCCGTCAAAGTCTGCAAAGCGCACTGGCAAATGAGGATTGTTACTGAGATGGCGTGAAAATGCGGCTACATTTGAGCGTGTCGCATAGTCTAGCCATTCCAATACAAATTTAAAGCTAGACGCAGCAGAAAGACAATCGGTATATCCCGCTGAACGCTGTTCCCAAGCATCTGCATGAAGCTTTTTACTCGTGAGTTTGGTTTGTCGCCACAAACGGCCAGTACCGTAAAACGCTAGCAGGGGCCAAATATTTTTCTGCGTCGTTGCCTCAATGCTATCCGCCTTCAGTAGTTCTTTGCCCCGTTCTGCGATCACCTTTGCATCTTTGATCGTTGTGCCAGATTTTTCACTGGCAATGCTGCGAAACCATTGGATTTCATTATCAGCAAGAACTTGTTTTTGGCCAATCGTTAATTGATTAAGTTTGCCATTTGCCAAAATCTGCGCTGGAAAATCGCGTTGAATTTGACCGATATTTCGGTCTTTTATGAGCATGTGTACGTCGCCAATCTCTATTCCTGAGCCCACACCAGTTGGAAAAGCGCTGAGATACGGACCAAAAGCAATGCAAATCGCTTCCAAAATGGATGTTTTACCGCCCCCATTATTCGCCACTAACACCGTCAATCTCTCGTCAAACTCGCAGCGAAAATCTTTAAACAAGCGAAAATTTTGCAGGTGAATGGACTTCAGTTTCATGGATGCTCCGTGCTGGCGTGTAAGCGGGTGATGTTTCGTCGCGATGCCTTTGCATTATACAGAAGCCCGCTCTAGTAAAAGACCGCCTAGCACCACCCAACAAAAAAGCGACCCATCAGGTCGCTTTTTTGCTTGAAACGCTAATGGGAACCTCGAAAAACCTACTGCGCGGGCATTTCTTGAG
>JACPVY010000666.1 GCA_016197345.1 Burkholderiales bacterium | reverse complement strand
GCTATGCGCCGCCGCGATCACATCTTGCTTCGTGCTACCGCTATCGGTAATCGTCGTCTGCGCTTCTACATAGGGCAGCAAGCTCGCCAGCGTCGCGGCAGTTTGCGCCACTGGCACGGCGAGCATCACTAACTCAGTGCCTTGCATAGCTTCCGCCAAGCTAGCGGGCACTTGATCGATAATGCCTAGTTCAAGTGCGCGTTGCATCACTGCTGGCGAGCGATCCCAGCCCACCACCTGCGTGACCTGCCCCGCACGCTTGAGTGCTAGTGCAAACGAGCCGCCGATCAAGCCTAGCCCAACGACTAGCAGACGATTGATTTTTTCCACGCTGATTCCAAACCCGGCTTAAGCTAAGGCTTTTTTCAAAGCGGCGATAAAGACCGCATTTTCTTCAGGCAAGCCAATTGAAATACGCAAAAATTGCGGCAAGTTATAGTTGCCAACCGGACGCACAATCACGCCTTGTTTCAATAGCGCTAGATTGACACGCGCACCAGCACCATCATCATCACCCACTTTCACCAGCACAAAATTGCCGTAAGAAGGCACGAATTCCAAGCCCAATTCGGTAAATGCGGCGGTCAATTGTTGATAGCCAGCCGTGTTTAATGCCGCGCTTTTCGCCAAAAATTCGCTATCGGCGAGCGCTGCCACTGCCGCTGCTTGCGCCATTGAATTGACGTTAAATGGTTGACGAATGCGGTTCAGCAAATCGGTCAGCGCTGGTTGTGCAATACCAAAGCCAACGCGCAAACCCGCTAAGCCATAGGCTTTCGACATCGTGCGCGAAACCAATAAATTCGGATATTGGCGCACCCATGCTAAGGAATCGTATTGATGGTCAAGAGTCAGGAATTCGTTATAGGCTTCGTCTAACACCACCACGATATGGCTAGGTACTTTTGCCAAGAAGGCAGCGATTTGCTCGGCAGGCAAGAAGGTGCCAGTCGGATTATTCGGGTTAGCGATAAAAATTAATTTGGTGTCGGGCGCGATAGCGGCGGCCATTGCGTCCAAATCATGACCATAATCTTTTGCGGCGACGCAAATTGCGCGCGCGCCGACAGCCTTGGTTGCGAGTGGATAAACGGCAAACGAATACTGTGCATACATCACCGATTCGCCCGGCTGCACGAGCGCATGGGCGGCGATTTCGAGGATATCGTTACTACCGTTACCCAGCGTAATCCAATCTTGTGGCACATTGAATTTCGCTTGAATGGCCTGCTTCAATTCAAACCCATTCGCATCCGGGTAGCGCGCTAACTCACTCGCTGCTGCCTGCATTGCCGCTACTGCCGAGGCTGGCACACCGAGCGGATTTTCGTTCGAGGCGAGCTTCACAATATTGGCTTCATCCAAGCCAAATTCACGCGCCACTTCAGAAATCGGTTTGCCAGCTTGATAAGGCGCTAACGCGCGGACATATTCAGGGCCAAATTGTAGGGACATAGCACACCTTGCGAAAAGTTAATAATGGTGACAGATCAGTATTGAGAGTGCAGGAATTCGCTGGCCATGGCTTCACTAGCACCACCATGGCCGGGCAACAGCTTATTTGACGCTGAGCGGATACGAACCCAAGACTTTAAAAAACGCCGCATTTTGCTTTAATTCAGCCAGCGCTTGCGCCACATTTGGCGTGGCCGCGTGGCCTTCCAAATCGACGTAAAAATAGTATTCCCAGTCGCCCTTGCGCGCGGGGCGCGATTCGAAACGCGTCATCGACACGCCATGTTTTGCCATCGGCGCCAGCATCGAATACACCGCCCCCGCTTTATTAGGGACAGCAAAGACCAACGAAGTTTGATCGCGACCAGATGGCAAGGTTTGTAAATTGCCCATCACGGCAAAGCGAGTGCGATTATGTGGATCATCTTGAATTGCCGCATGCACCACCGCTAAAGCATATTGTTGACCCGCCATTTCGCTAGCGATTGCGGCGAGGGTCGGGTCTTGCGCGGCGCGGCGCGCGGCTTCGGCATTCGATGCCATCGCGATCCGTTCGATATTCGGATAATGTTGATTCAACCAGGCTTGGCATTGCGCTAGCGCTTGCGAATGAGCACAAATCGCT
>JACPVY010000665.1 GCA_016197345.1 Burkholderiales bacterium | reverse complement strand
GGACAAACCTGATTTTAAATAAGGGGACAAGTTTGGTTTAATGATCAGACTTGTCCTTTTTACGTTGCATGCAGCGTCTACCATATCTCACAATCCGCTCGAACTATTCATCCGGTATACAATCAGCCTTTTTCGCTATCACCTTGCGAGGCATGATGACCGAGTTTCAAACCGCCATTCAAAACGCCCTCAGCCCCATGGCAGACCCAGCGCGCGCACCAGCAATGCGGGCGTATATGCGCGATCACTTTCCCTTTCTCGGCATCCCGACCCCAACCCGTCGCGCCGCATGTAAAGCATTGTTGAAAGTAGCGCCTCCTAGCCCACACCAATTGTTAGAGCGTGCCTACACTTTGTGGGACATGCCCGAGCGCGAATATCAATACGTGGCAATCGATTTGCTCGCGCGGCACTGGAAAATATTAAGTGTCGCCGATCTACCAGCGTTGTTGACGCTGGCTTCGAGCAAGTCGTGGTGGGATAGCGTTGATGGTTTGGCGGGTGTCGTCGGCGATCTTGTGCGCCGCGCTAGTAACGACGCCACCACGCTCGCGCCCGCACTGGGCCATATGGAACAAGCCTTACACCATCCCGATTGTTGGCGACGCCGGATTGCGATGCTGCATCAACTTGGCTGGGGGATGGCAACCGATAGTGCACGCTTGTTTGCCTATGCTCGCACCCTCGCGCATGAGGAAGAATTTTTCATTCGCAAAGCAATAGGTTGGGCACTCCGCGATTACGCATGGCATGCGCCCGACACCGTGCGTGCGTTTTTGCTGGAAATGGGGACAGCACTATCACCCTTGACTAGGCGGGAGGCGGGCAAACATCTCGGCTAGCATCAAGCTAGCGTCTTGGCTAAGTGGCTAGCGATTATTCGGCGCTCTTCGCTAGCAACAGCTCGCGAGCGGCGCTGGCAGGAAGCGGCCGCGAGAATAAATAACCTTGTGCATAGCGACAGCCCAATTCGCGCAAAAACTGATATTGCTGCTCGTCTTCCACGCCTTCTGCCACCACCGCAAGCTGTAGGCTATTGGAGAGCGCGATGATAGCGGAAACAATCGCCCTATCGTCGGCGCTATGCTCTAAATCTTTCACGAATGCACGGTCAATTTTGAGTTTTTCTACAGGGAAGCGTTTCAGATAGGCCAGACTGGAATAACCTGTCCCAAAATCATCAATCGACAAATGGATGCCCATTTTGTTGATCAATTCCAAAATTTCCATCGTGTGTTCACCGTGTTGCATCAAGGCCGTCTCGGTGATTTCAAATTCGAGCAGGGCTGGATTAATCGCCGTTTCTTGCAAAATTTGTGCAATGGATTCGATCAAACCCCGATTCATGAATTGCCTTGGTGACAGGTTGACCGCGAGCGGCACCACCTGTAAGCCTTGCTTTTGCCACGCCACGATTTGCTGGCAGGCGCTACGAATCACCCACTCGCCAACGGGCACAATCAAACCATTCTCTTCCATGATGGGGATGAAATGGTCAGGGCTGATTAATTCACCGTCGGCCTGCTGCCAGCGCAACAGCACTTCCATCAGTTGCAAGCTACGCCCCTGCAAATCGAGAATCGGTTGGAAATGCAGGACAAATTCTTCCCGTCCTAGCGCACCACGCAAGCGATTTTCCAATTCAAATTGCAGTGCCGCCGCGTGATTCATTTGTGAGGTGAAAAACTGGTAATTATTGCGACCATTGTCTTTCGCGTGATACATCGCCGTATCGGCGTGGCGCATCAAGGTTTCGACATCTTCACCATCGTGCGGATAAATACAAATGCCAATGGAGGGACTGATATGC
>JACPVY010000630.1 GCA_016197345.1 Burkholderiales bacterium | reverse complement strand
CTCAAAAAGGTGATTATGATTCAGAGGCAAAAGCCTCGTTGACCCTGAGTGAGTTAGAACGCTGGTTAGTTTTATCGATCAGTCATTATCATGGCACACTTCATCATGGACTGAATCAAACCCCTGCCTCTTGCTGGTTAGAAGGCATATCACGTTTTGGAAATGTACTCACCGTTACTAAGCCCCACGCTTTTATTATTGATTTTTTACCGGTGTTACGCCGTAAAATTAATCGTAGTGGATTTTTAATTGACCTACCGTTAGCGTCGGTTGGTAGGTTGCTATCAATTCCTTCAAAAATTTATTTTGTTGGCCATCGGTGTAGTCGCTAATCAAATAAATATCCTTGATGCCTTTGATATCTGGCTTGAAATTAGTCATATCCAATTGCAAAGCACCGACCACATTGACCTTGTGCGCAAAGAAATCCGCTGCAATCTCCGCAGACCCGCGCAAACCCACTTCTTCTGCCGCATAGGCGATAAATTTAAGCGTACGACGTGGTTTATAACCAGTGTGGATCAAGGCGCGCAGAGCTTCGGTGATACCAGCGACGCCTGAGGCATCATCATCCGCGCCAGGCGCGTGGGCGCGTTCCATTTCGCCATCTGTGGCATTTTTCTTTTCGGTATTAATCGAATCGAGATGCGCCCCTAGCACCACCACTTCGCGCGCGTTGTCGCTACCGGCAATCGTCAAAATCACCGATTCTTGCGGCCAGCCGCTATGTTTAAATTTTTCGACTGTGATATCAGGCCGCGCTACCGCCATCTTGCCCCACGTGCGGTATAACCAGTCGGCTGCTTCAGCGCCTTCTTCGGCGCTGAAATAGCGAGTACGGAATTGTGTCGAAAGTTGGCTAATCATGGCAGTGATATTGGCCGCTCTCATCTGCTGCAAATTGGCCTCAACCACCTCTTCATTTTGGATCAGGTAAGACGGCCGCGTTGTTCTAAATGTGGCAAGTGGCGCATCGCTTTGTAGCGCCGCTTTTGCTTGTTGCAAACTAGCGTAGGCAGCATAGCCACCGCAACGGCGTCTAGCGTGATGCAAGGCTTCCGATAAAGTCGGCAAAAATTCCTCGTCAACTTGCACCAAGTGCACGCGCTCTGGCTTAGCCATGGTGGCAAGCTGGTTGTTGTTGATGGAATGGCTCGCTATTGCCTTCGTGCCGGGCTGTAGTTTTTGCAACTCGGCAAAGGCGGAATCCCCGATGGTAAGCCAGACCGGCTTGCTCGCCGCCATGCTTGGTAATGCGAATGAAAAAAGGGCGCTAGCAAGGAGCAGGCGTGCTGCTTGAGGGAACAATGTGGGTAGTAGGCGAATTGTTTGCATTGCCAGTCTCCGAAGACGTCAAAAAAAGGGTATGTGGAATAGGTTTGGATCGCTTTGTGAGCGATTCGCTTTGCCATGCTGAGTGGCATTGTTATGAAGACGTCACGGCACGTCGTGGCTGGCGGGAAAGGCTGGCGGGATTGAATTGATCTATTGAACTCGAAATCGCTCAGCACAGATCAAAAAAATTCAATATTCAACAAGCACAGATTACCATAACAAGATGGCGAGTTTCAACTACGTGTTTTTACTGATGGCATGACATCGGTATCAACGCTGGCTGTAGTTTGGATAAGGCGTCAAGAAAAAATAGCAGCACAGCGACTAGCGTTGGCGTTCAAAAGAATACGGTTTGGCGATTGCAGACGGTGGATGTTGGCGCAAGTTGAATTTCCCAATTATCGCTAAGCCATTGAATTAATTGACTTTTTTATTGATTTTTATGAATAGATCAGCAGCAATAGCATGCTAAGCAAGAAATTAAATGAGGTTAGCCTGAGGTATTTTTTGCGGCGGTTGATCTTTGCGCATTTGCCAAGCACGCATTTTTATTGCCATAAATTCATCTTTAGCGCAAGATAGCTGTTGCCATATCAAGTATTTTTTATTGCAACGTATTACAAGAATAAATATTTGAAAATAATGCATGTAATATATTTAAGTGCTTGAGCGATCTGTATAGCTTTTCGTCAACACCGCTACTCTCTTTACCCAAAGAAGTACGCGCCGTCTTCGCCCCCAAAACAATTGCACATCTTGGCCTCACCCAAGGCCATGGTATCGCTTTGACCGCGTATTGTGCGGGGGAACGAGGCCACGCCGTGATGTGAGGGACAGACAATATCTCAGTTTGATCCCTCGCGTTGGCGGCGATGAATACATAAAAAATTTTACCCACACCCTTTTTGGAGTATGACGATGTTTATCCCTTTCCAAACGCGCCTGATCTGCGGCGCTATTGCCCTCGCCTGCATCAGTTTTGCCACCAGCAGCTTCGCGCAAGCGATGGCTCCATCCCAGTTGGATGCATATCACGTCGAATTGGGCGCAGCCCATGGCATCGATGGCGCAATCCCAAGCCGCATGCCCACCACCCCACAAGCCTTACCGCCCTCGCTAGAACAAATCAAATTCAATCTGCCTGCGAGCAGCAAACCACGTACCGATTTACAACTGCCAACGGAAGCGAACAAACAGCAGCGCTTGCGCCAAGCACTCGCCAGCACTCCAGCTTGCGAAGACATGGCCAAACTGGCGACCTACAAAGGTGAGGCACTGGCGGATTATTTATTGAGTTTGCCTAGCTATGAATGCCATTACGGCTTGTTCTCCTTGCCCACCGCGCAAGCCAACATCGTTTTCTCTAGCGCCAATTTTGATGCCGTCGCACGCCGTTTCGTCAGCGAAGGCGCAGCCTACAACGCCAGCAATATCAAGTTGGTCAATTTGTTGATTTATTTGCGCGCAGGCTACTACCTCGCTAGCAATAAAGTGATGGCTGCGCCTGCCGCCAGCATCACCACCACCTTGCGTCCAGCCATTTCCGGTTTACTCGCTAACCCAACGCTCTTCCAAGAAAACAAAGCTGGCCCTAGCACCGCCAATGAAACCATGTTGCTCATCACCAATATGAACGATGAAGCAAACTATTTGCCTGCCGTTAAAAATATCGTGCAACGCTATACCAATAGCGCCAGCAATCCGAAAGCGGTCGATGTGTTGAAAGGCAATACCGCTGGTCGTGGCTTCACTGGCGCGCTGACGGTGTTTTTCTACGCCCACTACCGTGCAGAAGGCAAAGCACTGCTGCAAAGCGATGCCAGCTATCCGCAAGCTTTGTATAACTTCTTCAATGGCAATAAAACCGCCCTGCTCGGTACCTCGAATCAATATCAATTGACCGATAGCGAACGCGAGACTTTCCGCTTCTTGCAATACAGCGCGCAAAAAAATGGCGTGAAATCGATGATCAAAAACGTACTAGCGACCACCAGCATGACGGGT
>JACPVY010000629.1 GCA_016197345.1 Burkholderiales bacterium | reverse complement strand
GTCGATAGCCTAGAGCAGCACTATGCGCAGATCGATGGTTTAAACCTGATGTTTGAAACGCGCGAAGGAATTTTGAAGCATTGTTCCGCAGCGAATGCGCGCGAATTAGGTGAATTAGGACATCGTTTTTTGCAGAATAAACAGCCAAGTTTGGAAGCGCAATTGACCAATTTGGCGGACGAAATTGCCTACAATAATCACGACGTCGATGATGGTTTGCGCTCAGGTTTGGTCAGCATTGAGCAGTTGGAAGAAGTGCGCTTATTTGCCGTGTATCGGCGCGAAGTGGAGCAAACTTGGCCGGGCCTAGGTGGTCGGCGCGCGATCTATGAAACCTTGCGCCGTATCATCAATGCCTTGATCGTCGATCTGATTCAAGCGTCACAAGCCGCGATTGAAGAAGCGAATCCACAAAGTGTGGATGAAGTGCGAGCTAGCCCGCAATTGATTCGGTTTTCAGAGCCGCTACGTGCGCAAGCACGCGAACTGAAACAATTCTTGCACGCGAATTTATATCGGCACTATCAAGTCAATCGCATGACGAGTAAAGCGCGCCGCATTATCAATGAAATGTTTGCTGCTTTCCTTGCTGAGCCAGGCTTGCTGCCAAGCTCTTATCAACTGGAACGTGGGGCGCCAGTGGCCTTGCAAGCGCGGCAAATCGCCGATTACATCGCCGGTATGACGGATCGTTTTGCGATGCGCGAACATCGGCGTTTATTTGCGATAGAAGAGATGTAAAACGGAGATGTAAAGCTGAGAAGTAAAGCGCACGCTATTGGCGATGTATTCGCAGCCAACACCACCAATAGCATGCGTTGAAAATCAAATGCCTTACGCTAATGCCGCTAAAGGATGGGCGTAATCAGGCCAGACTGGCGCAAAAAAACTTTCCACCATTTCTGTTGTGACTTGCGCTAGCGTAGGTGGATTCCAGACAGGTGCATTGTCTTTATCAATCACCAAAGCGCGTACTCCTTCTAGCACCTCACCATGCGTAAAATTATGCCGCACTAGCGTGCGTTCCATGCGCAGGCATTGCGCGACACTCATCGCTTTGCCGCGTCGTAATTGCGCTAAGGTGACACACATCATCAACGGCGAACGCTTTTGCATTGCCGCCAGCGTTTTCTGCGCAAAACTATCAGCATCGCTTTCTAAACTGCGGCATATTGCTGCCACATCATCGTGCGCAAAATGGCGTTGAATCAGTGCTTCATTTTGCGCTAAGCGGCTGCTAGCTGCATCCGCTTGGGCCGCAAATGGTGCAGCAAATTGGCGTACCGTTTCGCGTAAATCTGATGCTTCGCTATGGCAAATTGCTTCGACTAATGCTGGCAATTCCGCGCCCGGTACAAATACATCCGCCAGTTGCACATGAATTGCATCAGCCGCAGAAATTGTCTCGCCAGATAGACCTAAATACGCGCCAAATTCCCCGGCTAAGTGGGACAGGAAATAGCTACCACCGACATCAGGAAACAAGCCAATATTCACCTCGGGCATTGCCATTCGCGTGCGCTCGGTGACGACGCGCATGCGCGCTTGTGGCCCTGCTTGCGCAATGCCCATGCCGCCACCCATCACCACACCATCGAGTAGTGCGATATAGGGTTTCGGATAAAAATGAATCAGGTGATTCAGCGCATATTCTTCGGTGAAAAAATCTTCTAGCAAAGCACTGCCGCCGGTTGGTGTGGCGCGGCCTGCATCGTAGAAAAAACGAATATCACCGCCAGCGCAATAGCCTTTTTCGCTGCTGCTCTTGATCAAAACGGCTGCGATATTCACTTCATCGCGCCATGCTTGCAATTGTGCATGTAGGGCACGCACCATCGCGAGCGAGAGCGAATTCAAGGCTTTCGGGCGGTCTAAGGTAATGCAGCCGATGCGGCCACGGACTTCGGATTGGACAAACTCAGACATGGCGGAAATGGGGAAAATGAGGAAGCACTTATTCTACATCTGGCAAACGCTATATAAGCTATAAAGCAGAAAAATGCAGGCAAAACAAAAAGGGCGCTAACAGCGCCCTTGGTTGAACAAATGGGTTTAGTCACAAACACCGCATCATGCGGCAGCCGCTTCGGAGCTATCCGGGATGTGTTTAATTGAAGCGTGATTGTGATCTTGCACCTTGGTTTTGTACTTCAGAACCTGACGGTCGAGTTTGTCGAGCAAGCTATCAATGGCTGCATACAAATCTTCTGACACACTTTCTACATAAATGGACTTGCCGCTAACACGTAGCGTCACTTCGGCTTTTTGACGTTTCGATTTTTCAGTTAAATTATCGACGCTCAGAATGACTGCAATATCGATCACTTGATCAAAGTGGCGATTAATGCGTTCAAGTTTATTTTCGACGAAGGCACGGATGGCGGGGGTCACTTCCAGATGATGTCCACTGATGGTGAGGTTCATACACACTCCTATGGTGATGTTAGCTGGAGATGTGAGCACAGCGGTTAATTTTCAAGGGCTGGTCACGTTAGCTAACAGAAAAACTGCACGCAAAACTTATAATGACTTACGCAGCGCCACTGCTGGGATCTTCAGGGCTTCGCGATACTTTGCGATGGTACGTCTTGCGATGACCATACCCTGTTCGCCCAACATGTCTGCCAGTTTGCTGTCAGAAAGGGGACTCTTGGGATCTTCTGCTCCTATCAGTTGCTTGATTAGTGCGCGTATCGCTGTCGAGGAAGCCTCCCCACCTGCATCCGTAGCGACATGGCTGCCAAAGAAGTATTTCAACTCAAACATGCCGTGTGGGGTCAGCATGAATTTTTGCGTCGTTACACGTGAAATTGTACTCTCGTGTAATCCTAGTGTATCAGCAATTTCGCGTAACACAAGGGGCCGCATCGCAACTGCGCCATGTGCGAAGAAATTTCTTTGACGTTCGACGATGGCTTGTGCAACGCGCAATATCGTATCGTAACGCTGACGCATATTTTTGATTAACCATTTCGCTTCCTGCAATTGATTGCCGAGCGAACCATCGCCTTTATTTTGTTTGAGGATAGAGGCATACATTGCATTTACGCGTAGTTTGGGCATCACTTCCTGATTCAAACTCACTTGCCAATTACCCTTATGCTTTTTGACGATAACGTCAGGCACAACGTAATCACTTTTACCACCACCAAATGCCGCGCCGGGGTGTGGTTTGCACATCCGAATGACGTCTTGCGCTTCACGCAAATCTTCGTCATCACAATCCATTGCTTTGCGTAATCGCGTGAAATCACGTGCTGCAAAAAGCTGCAAATGTTGTTCGACGATTTGTAAAGCGTGACGTCGTGTCACCATCGCGATTTTCGGCAATTGACGGATTTGCAGTGCTAGGCATTCGGATAAATCGCGCGCGCCAACGCCCGCTGGTTCAAAGCTTTGCAATAGCTTCAACGCCATTTGCAATTCTTCGATTTCAATTTCAAGCTCTTCAGGAAGACGGCTATGCAGCTCTTCCAAACTGTCTTCCAAATAGCCGTTTTCGTCCAAGCTCTCAATCATCAATTCGACTATAGCACGGTCGCGTTGATTGCTCACTGTGACGCGCATTTGCTGCAGCAAAAAGTCACGTAGCGATTCGCCAGACGCTTCTAATTGCGGCCGACTTTCTTCATCATCTGGCGAAGCATTGCGCGCCACATCATCAAAGCTCCAATCGCTATCGCCACTGTCGCCGCTATCACTTTCCGCCGTGCTATTGCTGCCTTCAAAACTGGAATCGGCATCGCTTGTCGCCGCGTCGCCGCTATTTTCGGCAGGTGCTTGGGCGTCGCTGATGGGCATCTCAGAAGGCATGCCTTCTAGCTGGCTATTGCTAGTGCTAATGGCACCATCGGCCAATAAACGCACCGAATGATCGAGCGGATCGTCGGTGCGTTCTAGCATAGGATTTTCAGACAGTAATTGCGCTAATTCTTGTTGTAGTTCTAGCGTCGACAGTTGCAGCAAACGGATCGATTGCTGTAATTGTGGCGTCAGCGCCAGATGTTGCGATGTGCGCAGTTGCAGGGATTGTTTCATGGCTCGCTACGCTAATGAAGACTAGTCTTTACATACGGAAATGTTCACCGAGATAAACCCGGCGCACGGACTCATTGGCAATAATATCGTCAGGTTGGCCACTGGCTAGCACCGCGCCTTGATTGATGATATAAGCGCGATCACAGATGCCTAGCGTTTCACGCACATTGTGGTCAGTAATCAAAACGCCAATGCCACGCTCTTTCAAGAAGCGCACAATGCGCTGGATTTCAATCACGGCAATCGGATCGACCCCCGCAAACGGTTCATCGAGTAACACAAAGCGTGGATTGGTTGCGAGCGCACGCGCAATTTCTACCCGTCGCCGCTCGCCGCCCGAAAGTGACATCGCTGGATTTTCGCGCAGGCGTTCAATTTGCAAATCAAATAGCAATTGATCCAGCCTTTGCTCCAACGCCTCTTTTTTCAAAGGCTTACCATCGACGCGCTGTAATTCTAAAACGGCGCGGATATTATCTTCTACCGTCAACTTGCGAAATACCGAGGCTTCTTGCGGCAGGTAAGATAGACCGAGCACCGCGCGCCGATGTATCGGCAAATGGGAAATGTCGGTGCCATCCAAATCGATCGTGCCAGCGTCGGAAGGCACGAGGCCAACGATCATATAAAACGAAGTGGTTTTGCCTGCACCGTTAGGGCCGAGCAAACCAACCACCTCGCCGCTACCGACTTGCAGCGCGACATCGCGCACCACTTGCCGTTTGCCATAAGATTTTTGCAAACCACGCACTTGTAGCGTGCTGTTATGCGGGGAAGATGTTGTCATTGCTTATCCTGAACTCTGGGCTGTATCACGGTCGTGACGCGCTTTCCTTTTTGCGCGCTAGCGCTATCACTCTTCTCACCTTTATCGCCATTGTTAGCGTTGGAGTGATTCGTCTCGACCGAAAATACTTCATTACGGCTATCATAGGTGATCACTTCACCTGTGATTTCATCTTTGATGAGGTGTCCCTCTAAGCGGGTTAAGCGTGCGCGAGAATAAAATTTGACGAGTTCGGTTTTGCCGTCGTATTCAATTCTATCGGCCCGACCTTCCACCCAAAAATCACCGCCATCGCGCTTTTGGCGAAAGCTGGCAGGGCTATTGCCACCAGCTGCTAACGAAGCAAATTGATAGCCAGCGGCATCTTGCGTCAGCTTGACCGAACCTGCTTTGAGCAATAGCGTGCCACGCGCCATCACCACATTGCCGGTAAAAGTGCTGACTTGTTTGGCATCGTCATACGCCATTTGTTCAGCTTTAACGTCGAGCGGCTTTTTGCTATCGGCGCGTTCCGCTAGCGCTGGCTTGGCCGCGCATAGCAACAGCAGCATGCCGCAGAAGAGGTGGCTTAGCGTCTTCATTTCTTCTTCGCTTTGCTAGGCGTTGCAGTGGCTGGCGGTGGCTGGAAAATGCCATGCACCTGCTGCGCTAATTTCAGGCTGCCAGTGGTGTTATCGATTTCCATTCCCAACGCTTGGGTGACAGTACGACCATTGACGATTTCCACCGCAGCCTTGGTTTGCATCCTATCTTCATCTGGCAGTAAAGTCATGGCCTCGGTCTTCATCGTCCAGCCTTGCGCGACCGGGCTATCGGCCCGCACCACCAACACATTGCCGGAAAGCTCTACCGTGTTTTCTTTGTGATCGAGCTGTGCTTGATTCGCATTGATGGTCAGTGGCGCTTGTTCTGCATAAAAATTGAGCAATTGCGCTTGTACGATGTCAGAGCGGTCTGTCACGGGTCTATGCACCAGATTTTTGCCAGACATAATGTAATGTGGTTGACCGGTTGCCGTCACACGCACAAAGTGGAAATTATCGACG
>JACPVY010000628.1 GCA_016197345.1 Burkholderiales bacterium | reverse complement strand
TGTGTACCGCTCGCTGCCATGCTATGCGGTGAGTGTATTTACTCAGGCGATTTGGCAACGTCGCCAACGGAGACAGCATCGCGTACTTGCATCACCAAACCATATGAGACTTTATTGAAGACACGGAAAATAAAGACAGTCCCGTATTGCTCGTCTGGTAACTTAACCTTGGTGCCGCCGCTAAAGCCGCCTAGAAAGCCAGCCTTTTTGTCCGTTTTATCAACAATCGTCTTGCCATAGCGATACAGTTCTAGCACCGAGCCTAAGTCTATGCCATGCTCTTTGCCACGGTTGATCGAGACGATTTGATTTTGACCTGCGTTAGCGACGCCGCCGTAGATGGAAACCACGCGCGCTGAAATTTTGCTTTCAGGTGGGTGTGGTGCGTAGTTCAGTAGCGGGGTCGGTGGTGCTGGTTTGAGGCGGTCGCCGATGCCAATTTCTTCTTTGGAACTAGCGACTTGGAAGGTGTGGACGTCGCTATTGCCACTGGCTTCGCGCGTCAGTTTCATGGTGCCGAGGAAAAATGCCTCATAGCCGATGATTTTATTGGTTTCTGGGTCTTTTAGCGGTGTACCTGGGCGGAAGACTTGGAAGGAAGTGCCGTTTTGCAAGTTGCCGCGCACATATGCCTTATCATTTTTGCCGAGGAAAACGTGACCTTCGTCGGCAGAGATAATGCGTGGGGCTGATGCTAGTTCATTTTCATCAACGATCAAAGGTTGCGACAGGAATGGTTCAATATCGCCAGAGGGAATCGACTTCAAGGCATCTTTGCCCAAGCCTTCCATCCTGACTTGTGGCGATAAGTGCATGCCTGTGGTGTTACCGTTGTCGGTGCTAATGCCAGTTTTGCCGAGACGCAAGCGACCTGCAACGCGATCAAAATAAACGATTTGGCCTGGATAAATCCAATGTGGATTTCTGATTTCTTCTTTATTCATGCCCCATACTTCGGGCCAGCACCAAGCGTGTTCTAGGAATTTGCCGGAAATACCCCATAAAGTGTCCCCTTTGACCACTTGATGTTGGTCGGGGGCATTGGGTAAAAAGCTGCAACGCGGGTTGCCTTCGGCATACGCGGCGGTGGAGTGGAAAGTACTAACTACGCTGGCGACGGCAAGAAGTGCGCCGACTGTGCTAAAATTTTTCATTGTGGTATCCGATGTTTGTGGCATGAATGTGACATTAACGCAGAAGCCACACTGGTATGCATGCAAGTAGTTTCAAGATAGGAAATACTTGCCAACCTGCTCAAATTCTGCCCATAAAACCCTGAACTAGCAAGCGAAACCATGTTCTGTTTGCGCGCTGGTGTTGCACAATAGACGTATGGCCCTACTAAATATTCTTCGCTATCCCGACCCGCGCTTGCACAAAGTGGCTAAACACGTCACGGTTTTCGATGCGCGCTTACAAAAACTTGTCGCTGACATGGCGGAAACCATGTACGAGGCACCCGGCGTCGGTCTTGCAGCTTCGCAAGTCGATGTGCATGAGTGTATCGTAGTGATTGATACTTCCGACACGCATGATCAATTACTGGTACTGATCAACCCCGAAATTATAGCTGCAAGTACCGAGAAAATCGTCTGGGAAGAAGGTTGTTTGTCGGTGCCCGGCATCTATGACGGCGTTGAACGCCATGTCGAAGTCACGGTACGCGCACAAAATGTGAAGGGCGAACATTTTGAACTAGCGGCTGATGGCTTACTTGCGGTATGTATTCAACATGAAATGGATCACTTGCTAGGTAAGGTTTTCGTCGAGTATCTGTCGCCGTTAAAGCGCAATCGCATCAAAGCCAAAATGCAAAAAGAGGAACGTGCGCTAGAGCGAGAAGCAAGCGGGCGTCCCTTTCCCAAAAGTCGCCGCTAGTCTTACTTTTGTCGAAATCTCAGGTTGATTGTCATAGAACGTGGCTTGAGTGATAAATACGACAGCATTTGTGGCATTGGCAATTCGCAATTGAGTCCGACAATAGCGCAGAGTATGATTGCGCTATTCTCTTCGATTTGGCCGCACAGCTTTGCACAATGGCAAAACTCCCTTCTACGCGCCGAGGATCATCATGAAAATCATTTTCGCA
>JACPVY010000627.1 GCA_016197345.1 Burkholderiales bacterium | reverse complement strand
GTGGGCATGCCGATGGATTTGGCTGGATATTTAAGCAAAATTCCGTCCAGATTTTCGCAAACTTCAGGTTTGCATGCGATTCTCGATTACGATGCATTTTTTGAGCAGCGCGACGCCTTTGATTTGAGCAAAATAAAGAATGATTTGCACAATTTGCATCAAATGGTCGATCAATCTTTTCGGGAAACAGCTTTGCCTTATGCAAAAGAAGTTTGGGCGTGAGTGAACTGGTGACAGGAGCGGGTGAAAAATGAACACGATTTCACAAATCCAATATAGTGACGCTTGGCGCGAAGATTATCCCAAGTCAACTGGGCACGCGGCTACCCGGTTTGTCTTGACGCCTGTAAAAACAGCCATGGGCGCTGCGCTTTTGGTGTTTGCAAGTAAATCGCCTATCGCGTCGCCCATTCCGCAAATCGAATTACCTGCGCAAGCATACTGCGCCCCGTTAGCTGCACGTCGTAGTGCGCAAGAAAATTTGCAACGCATCCGCGAGGTTTTTTCGCCCTCTATTTCGGCGCTAGCAAGAAGTTTGGGTGTGCAGCGTCAGTCTATTTACAACTGGCAAAATGGCGAAGCTGTCAATGAGATCAATGCGGCTAAGCTTGAGGATTTAGCTAAGGCGGCTGATTTATTTGCTAGAGAGGCATCAGACCATAACCATATTGTGTTAGAACGCAAGTTTGAAGGCGGTAAAACCTTGCTGCAAATTGTGCAAGATGGCGGTTCTGCGCAGGCGGCTATCAGCTTACTCATTCCTATTTTGCAGCGCGAAGAAAAGCAGCGCAAAGAGCTCAATGTGATGTTTGCCAATCGCACGCCAGGTACAGAATCGCCAGATTTTGATTTGCCTGCACCGAATGATGCATTTTGAGGTTAGGCATGGCGGCTTGGGACAGAAATACACCGTGGCGGCAAGGGTTTTTACTGGACGAAGTAGCATGTCGTGAAATTTTTGCGCAGGAGCCGTTGGCGCAAGATAGTGTAGTCATCGTTGTTTCCCACGATTGCGATTTGGCGCAAGATGTCCAATACGAGCCCATGCTGGAAATCATAGTTGGCCAAAAAGTTGCCAAGCTCGATGGCAATTGTGCGAACGCTAAAAATGCACGCAAATTGCATTTGACATTTGATGGCACAGAAGGACATGCTGGATTTTGTGCTGAATTCGTTGCAAATCAAAAACAAAGTATTGCTAAGCAGCAGTTAGCGCCATACTCGCCATTAGCCACGCATCAACTAAGCCTTGCCAATCACACTACTTTGCAAAAATGGCTCGCCAGCCGTTATCGTCGTTCTGCTTTCCCAGAGGAGTTTGAGCGTCGGCTGAAACATGAAGGGAAGGTCGCCGAAAAAATCGACAAAATCATGAAGCCGTTGGCTGCGAGTATTTTGGCAGTGTTGTTTGATGTTGATGGCGGTGAAGAGGTTGCGCGTACTGAGGCAGATGATCCCTATGTTTTACGCATTTTCATTATGTATGCGGCTGATGCTGTGCTGCCCGCAGGGCATCCCGATGCCGGGAAAAATGCCAAAAATGCAGCGCAGGCGGTCGAGAGAATAGAAGAAGTATTTGAAAAAGCGATGTTGCACGATGAACAGTGGCGCTATATCGAACTGCAAGACTGCCGCGCCATTAGCGAAGAAGTGATGACTTATGCACGCCTAAAGCAACTCAAACAATGGCGTGTAGAGCACATGAGCTTGGCCGCCGACCCGCAGCAAGAGTTAATAGTCGAATGAGCCAAAGTACGTGCAGCCAGTTGTGATCGTTTGCAATGCTCCCAAATCCCCGCCAGCCTTGCCGCGCAACAAGTTATAATACGGCTTTCCCAGCCAACCCCGAATTCCCATGCAACTGCTTGCCGTCGGCCTCAATCACACTACTGCACCAGTCGCCCTGCGCGAGCAGTTGGCGTTTGCGCCTGAGCATGTGGCCGATGCGGTGGGCGCGGCGCGGGCGTGGTTTGCGCGGCATGATGTGACCAATGCCAAGGGCAACGACGAAGCTGCGATTCTCTCTACCTGCAATCGCACCGAAATTTATTGCGCTAGTGCGGTTGACAATCCCCTCGAAGCGACCGCTCACTTCCTCGCCGATTATCACAAACTCCCCCATTCGCAATTGCGGCCACATTTATATGCCTTGCCGCAAGACAATGCCGTGCGCCACGCATTTCGCGTTGCGTCGGGTTTGGATTCGATGGTGCTGGGCGAGCCGCAGATTCTGGGACAGATGAAAGATGCCGTGCGCCAAGCCGATGCGGCGGGCGGCTTGGGTACGTATTTACACCAAATGTTTCAGCGCACGTTTGCCGTCGCGAAAGAAGTGCGCAGTACAACGGAAATCGGCGCGCATAGCGTCTCGATGGCAGCCGCTGCGGTGCGCTTATCGCAGCGTATTTTTGATCGCATTAGCGAGCAACATGTGCTCTTCATCGGTGCGGGTGAAATGATAGAGCTATGCGCGACCCATTTCGCCGCGCAAAATCCGAAATCCTTGACGATTGCCAATCGCACCATGGAGCGCGGTGAAAGCCTAGCGCATCGCTTCAATGGCAAAGCAATTCGCTTAGCGCAGTTGCCTGAGCAATTGTCGCAATTCGATATCGTCGTTTCTTGTACCGCATCAACGCTCCCCTTGATTGGCCTAGGTATGGTTGAGCGCGCCTTGAAAGCGCGGCGCCGCAAGCCGATGTTTATGGTCGATTTAGCGGTGCCGCGTGATATTGAAGCCGAAGTAGGGCGCTTGAACGATGTCTTTTTGTACACCGTTGACGATCTCGGCGCGGTGGTGCAAAGCGGCATGGAAAACCGCCAAGCGGCGGTAGCGCAGGCCGAAGCGATTATCGAAACCCGGGTGCAATCTTTCATGCACTGGTTAGATGATCGTGCGGTAGTGCCAGTGATCCGTGATTTACATGAAAATAGCGAACAGCTACGCCTGCACGAGCTAGAGCGCGCACGCAAGATGCTGGCGCGCGGCGACGATATTCAAGTCGTGCTAGAAGCCTTATCGAAAGGCTTGACCGCAAAATTTCTGCATGGCCCGCAACAGGCTTTGCATCAGGCGCAAGGCGACGAGCGTGCGCGCTTAGCGGCGCTGCTGCCGCAATTATTCCGCACCAAGCGTTAGCGACGCTGTTTTAGCCCCCTGTTTGCCGCCGTGCCGCAGTCGCAGTTACTTTACTGTCCTGTCGCGCAGGCTATCCATGGCGCCATCCGTGCGCCGCGCACCCTGAATAAAAAGAGAAAATCATGTTGAAACCCTCCATGCTGGCCAAGCTCGATCAATTGGCCGACCGCTTAGTCGAACTCGATCAATTATTGATGAGCGAGGGCGCGACCTCGAATATGGACAACTATCGCAAAATGACGCGTGAACATGCCGAAATCGGCCCGCTAGTGGCGCTGTACGGCAATTACAAACAAGTCGAGCACGATATCGCCACCGCGCAAGAGTTGTTGCAAGATCCTGAAATGAAAGAGTTTGCGCAAGAAGAAATCAATGAAGCGAAAGACAAAATCGCTGAATTGGAATTGGATTTGCAAAAGATGTTATTGCCAAAAGATGAAAACGATGAACGCAACATCTTTTTGGAAATCCGCGCTGGTACGGGCGGCGACGAATCGGCGCTATTCGCGGGCGATTTGCTGCGCATGTACACCCGCTATGCTGAGCGCAATCGCTGGCAAGTCGAAGTTGTCTCCGAATCGCAATCTGATCTGGGCGGCTATAAAGAGGTGATTGTGCGGATTGTCGGCAATGGCGTCTATTCCAAATTGAAATTTGAATCGGGTGGTCATCGCGTGCAGCGCGTGCCAGCGACCGAAGCACAAGGTCGTATTCACACCTCGGCTTGCACCGTCGCCGTGATGCCAGAAGCCGATGAAGTGGCGGACGTGAATATCAACCCCGCCGATTTGCGCATCGACACCTTCCGCGCTTCCGGTGCGGGTGGGCAGCACATCAATAAAACCGATTCAGCGGTGCGGATTACCCATATTCCGTCCGGGATTGTGGTTGAATGCCAAGATGATCGTAGTCAGCACAAAAATAAAGCACAGGCGATGAGTGTGCTAGCGGCGCGCATCAAAGACGTGCAATTGCGCGAGCAACAAAGCAAAGAAGCAGCGACGCGTAAGAGTTTGATTGGTTCAGGCGACCGTAGCGAACGGATACGCACCTATAATTTCCCGCAAGGCCGCATGACTGATCACCGTATTAATCTGACCTTGTACAAACTTGATTTCATCATGGATGGTGATTTGCAGGAACTAACCCAGGCATTGTCTGCCGAACACCAGGCCGAATTATTGGCCGCTTTAGGTGATAGCTAATCAAAAAACATAGAACGGCTGACATTTCTTTCTTCAACGACCAACAACGAAGGGGCCATCGTGGCTATCTTAAAACCGAGATCTATCCTCTTTATCGCTGGCATCACTAGCATCGCACTGCTAGGCTATGCACTGTATTTGCAGCACTTCAAAGAGATGGCACCTTGCCCGCTGTGCGTGATACAGCGCTACGCGTATTGCAGTATCGCCTTGTTTTGCTTGACGGGGGCGCTAGGGAATGCGACCCGCCTTGGTGCTAGCTTTGGTTTGCTCAGTGCGCTTGGCGGCGCGGGGACGGCCATTCATCATTTGTGGGTGCTGGCGCATCCCGGCATGTCGTGCGGCATCGATCCGATGGAAACCTTTCTCAATCGCATCATCACCGCCGAAGTCTTGCCGCAAGTGTTTAAAGCCGATGGTTTTTGCAGCACGCCGACGCAACCAGTGTTGGGCTT
>JACPVY010000626.1 GCA_016197345.1 Burkholderiales bacterium | reverse complement strand
GCTTTGGCGACGATGTTGCCGTGCAGATCAAACACCAATGCCCGCACACTCTGCGTGCCATTGTCTATCGCCAAAAGATAATCGTTCGACATAGTTTCCTTAATACGCTGAATACGCTGAATATGCTTAATACGCCTAGCATCACTCGCTTAATGCACAGTCATTCAATTCAATTCAATTCTGCTGGCACGCTGTAATTGCGCTGCCACAGTTGCCAGTATTCTTGCACTTCTTGCTGCCAGCGCGCGGCATCCCAACCCAATTCTTGCAAGCAAATAGCCGCTAAGCGCGGCAATTCAGCGCGCCCGCCTTCTTTTAAGAGCAAACCAAGGCGACTACGGCGCAACATTAAGTCTTCTAACTTTTGCACCGCTTCGCTACGCGCCATCCAGCGCAGTTCTGCCCAGATATATTCGCTGCCACCCACGCTCTCAAATTCATTGTGGGACGCAGGCGTTTCCACACTGGCTTGCGCCATATCCACCACCGATTTCGCAAAGCGACCATAGCGTCCTTGCAAACGCTCGCGCTGACCGCTGCTCAGCGTCACACCCCATGCTAAGGCTGGGCTAGCGCTAAAAATCGCACGCGGGCTGAGGTCGGCATGCCATTCTGGCATCAAGCGCTGTACATGGTGTAGCGCATCCAGCGCAATTGCTCGGAAGGTCGTCAATTTGCCACCAGTAACGGTGAGCATGCCATTTTCTTGCCAGACGACATGATCACGGCCTTCTTTCGATGGGTCAAGCGCGCCGGTATCCACCACTGGCCGCACGCCGGCATAGCTGGCGGTGGCATCGGCTAGCGTCAACTTTAAGGATGGAAATTGGAAATGCAGCGCTTCCATCAAGTAATCTGCTTCTTGCTTAGTGATCGCCGCTTCTTGCTGTAAATCTTTACCATGATCGACATCGGTGGTGCCGACCAAACTGACGCCTTCCCACGGAAAGACAAACACCGGCCGACCATCACGCGGATGCATCAGGCTAACCGCCTGTGCGACAGGCAAACGCCATGCGGGGAAAATCAAATGGCTACCACGCAAAGGGCGAATTTTTTGCGCGCGTTCGGTGCTAGGGCGTAAGGCATCGGCCCACGCGCCTGTCGCGCTAACGACCACTTTCGCTTTGACTTTGTGTTCTTCGCCTGTCATCACATCATGCAACAGCGCACCGATGACTTTGCCATTAGCGTCTTTCAGCACGCTCTTGGCAGGTAAATAATTGAACGCT
>JACPVY010000625.1 GCA_016197345.1 Burkholderiales bacterium | reverse complement strand
TGCGGCAGCGCTGGCGGTGGACGGTGCTGTCTTAGCGCTCTCAGAGAGTAATGGATTTTTACTGGCGCAAGCGCTTAACGCGAGTAGGGCAGCGACAGCGCTAGCACGAAACATAATAGAAGTGATAAGCGTGCGTTTTGAATGATGTGAAGAAGGCAACATTAACATAGATGATCTCAATCGGAGAGCGCCAAAACGCTATATGATAAAGCAGTTGAACCCACTACGAGAAACAAACATGAATAACAAACCGGCAGACCTCAAATCGAGTGGATTGAAAGCGACTTTGCCGCGCTTGAAAATCCTCGAAATCTTCCAGAACAGCGACGTCCGCCATTTGTCGGCGGAAGATGTGTATAAAGTCTTACTGGCTGAAAATATGGATGTGGGCCTCGCCACCGTCTATCGTGTGCTAACCCAGTTTGAGCAAGCAGGTCTTTTGCATCGCAATCACTTTGAAACGGGTAAGGCAGTCTTTGAACTCAATCAAGGTTCACATCACGATCATTTGGTATGTCTCGATTGTGGCCGCGTCGAAGAATTTTTCGACGAAGAAATCGAACGCCGCCAGCACAAAATCGCCCTTGAGCGCGGGTTTGTGATTGCTGATCATTCATTGGCTTTGTATGGCAGTTGCAGCAAAACAGATTGCCCACATCGGACTTGAGTGGCTGTAGTATGAATTGAAAAACCGCA
Source organism: Burkholderiales bacterium (assembly GCA_016197345.1). GTDB lineage: Bacteria > Pseudomonadota > Gammaproteobacteria > Burkholderiales > Burkholderiaceae_D > JACPVY01. The sequence goes on along the minus strand of JACPVY010000625.1, from coordinate 1,309 downwards.
TGAGCTTGTACTGCATGCGGTTTTTTTTATGCGTGAAGGATAGGGACTGCTGACTTTTAGTAAAGCCATTGCATTTTTGTACGATGCGCTCCTGCACACCACAGCCATGGCAAATGGAAAACGGCATTCGCTTGAAAATGTTGCAAAAAAAATCATTTGTTAAGTATGCAAAGTCTTGATGCGGAAGGGCTGCTGGTATGCCAGCCGTCGCAGTTTGCACACTTTTTACTTAAGCGCCGCATGCGCGACCTGAGCATCGGTAGTCGAAACATCGGTCGGCAAGCAGCCCAGCCCTTGCAAGCTGTGGCGAATCGCTTCGTCTAGCGGCGTATGTGGTTCGCTTCCCAGCACCGCCAGTAGGCGCGCATTCGACATGCGCACTGGTTGACGCCACAAGTAGCGCATCTCCAGCAGTTCGCGAAACACGGGCACAAAAGGCTGGGCTAGCGTCAGCAACCACCATGGGAAGGCGCTCGCCTTCAGCCCCGGCTTACCGGCCGCACGGGCAATCGCTGCCGCGAATTGCGTGCCATCGGCATCCCAATGCCCATCCATTTGGTAGCGGGCAAACAAGGGCAGTTGCTCGCTGCGCTCCACCAGTCGCACCATCGTTTCTGCCACATCGGGCAGGTATGCCCATTGATGCCCAACGCCGGGTGCGGCTGGGTTACTGATGGCGGTGATTTCCTTGCCCGGTTTGACCAGACCTTGATCGAACCAGCTGTTTCCGGCCTTAGGGCCAAAGAAGTCGCCAGCACGGACGATTAACACGGGCACCCCGGCATTCTGCAGGCGGCGCTCCATCTCGACGCGAATCGCCCCTTTGCGCGTCACCGGGTTCTGCGCTGAATCTTCGTGTATATCGGGCAGAACGTCTGGGCCGTAGTTGTAAACCGTGCCCGGTAGCAAAATGCGTGCGCCAGTGGCTTGGGCGGCGGCGATGGTGTTGTCTATCATTGGCAGCACTAGCGCACCCCAGTTGCGGTAGCCCGGTGGGTTCACCGCATGGACGATTAGCTTTGCGCCTGCCGCCGCCTTCACCACATCTGCCCGATTCATCGCGTCGCCTGCTAACCATTGCAGACCATCGTTCGCTTCCGCTACTTTTTCTGGCGAACGATGTAGCGCTTTCACCTGCCAGCCACGCGCCACCAGCAGACGCGCTACTTCACCTCCTACACCGCCAGTTGCGCCTAGTACCAAAGCAGTTTTTTTCGTGTTTGTTTGTTGCATGTTGTTCTCCTTGAGTGCGTGTCGATGGAAGTAGTGTCGCTCAGCGCTAGCTAAAAGAAAATTGCTGAAAATCGCA
>JACPVY010000624.1 GCA_016197345.1 Burkholderiales bacterium | reverse complement strand
GGGTGAGGGCTTTATCAAAATTACCGGTGAAGTGGGGACTGGTAAAACCATTTTGTGTCGTAAATTCCTCGCCTGTTTGAGCGCACCAGAAGAAAACTTTTTCACCGCCTATATCCCCAATCCCATGCTGGAACCGATGGGTTTGTTGCTGGCCTTGGCAGAAGAATTGTCTGTCCCTTTGCCGGAACCCTTGCTACAACACAGCCTGTTCAAAGAAATCAATCGCCGTTTGCTGCAATTAGCGGTACAGGGTAAACGGGTTGTGCTGTGTATCGACGAAGCGCAAGCAATGCCCGTGGTGACGCTAGAAGCCTTGCGCCTGTTGACCAATTTAGAGACAGAAAAGCGTAAATTGCTGCAGATTGTGTTGTTTGGTCAGCCAGAGCTAGACGCTAAGCTCAATTTGCAAGAAATCCGGCAATTGGCACAGCGCATTACTTTTCAATATCAATTGCAGGGCTTAGATTTGCCGCAATTGCATGCATATTTGGCGCATCGCTTGCAGGTCGCCGGCTATCAACGCGAAATAGCCTTGTTTGCGCCGCCAGCGGTCGAATTATTGCAACAAGCCAGTGCTGGTGTGCCGCGCTTAGTCAATATTTTGGCGCACAAAAGTTTGATGGCAAGCTTTGGTAGTGGCCTCGCGCAAGTGGGCAAGGCGCAAATGTTGGCGGCTTGCCGCGATACGCCTGCGGCGCGGGGTGTGGGCAGTCTGTGGGCGCGTATCAAGCAACGATTGCGCCTTTGGCGTAGTGCGCCCGTTGGCCTAGTCGGTTTGTTGTGCGTTTTGCCTATAGCGTGTATAGAGCTGCTTGCGCGCGGGGGACTATCATGAGTTTGATCAACGATATGCTGCAAGATTTGGATGCGCGTGGCGCTCCGAATGCGATGGCAAAATCAGCGCAAGTGCGGCCTGTCGCTGTTGCTGCACCAGCGCGTCAGTGGTCGCGCTGGCTGGGAATCACGCTAGGCGCTATGGTGTTAGGTGGGGCCGTTGTTGCTGGGTGGCGCTGGCAGAATCCTGAGACCCCGCCTGCTACTGCGATGCAAGTTTTGGTTTCTCCATCGGCGCGAGTGACGAGTGTCCCCGTCACCGCAGCGACCAGCGCTGCCACGACCGCGCCGCCAGCCGTGCAACCTACTCGCGACGACAATTTACCGAGTCAAATCAGCCAACCTTTGCTCGGCAGTTTGAAATTAGATGCGATCTTGAGCAAGTTGCCGCAAGACCGCAGCGCGGCAACGGCGAATCCAAGCAGCGCGACCAGCAATGCAGTGGCAAATGGCGAGAGCGATAGAGCGACGCCCGGCCCGGCGCTACGCATTAGCAATGAGCTTGAGCGCAGTAAATTGGCTGATAGCAAGGCGGCAACAAATAAAGCGCCTGCTCCCACCGCTAGCGCCACTGTGGCAGCCAACTCGCCTAGCGTGATGCAAATCGCTACGCAAAGTGACACACCACAACAGCGCGCAGAAAATGAATATCGCAAGGCGAATCAATTCTTGCAACAGAGTCGGAGTAGCGAAGCGGTGGCCGCGTTGGAGCAAGCACTAGTGCAAGACGCACGCCATCATGCGGCGCGACAAACTTTGGCGAGCACCTTAATTAGCCTCAATCGGCATGAGGAAGCGATTAAGCGTTTGCAGGTGGGCTTGCAGCTTGATCCTAGTCAAATTGTTTTTGCGATGATGTTGGCGCGCTTGCAAGCGGAGCGCAATGAGTTGACGCAAGCAATTGATGTGATGTATGCGACGCTACCAGTAGCGGCAAATAACGCCGAATATCAAGCCCTGCTCGCGGCACTCTTACAGCGTGATAAACGCCATAAGCAGGCAGTTGAACATTATCTGGTTGCGCTGCAATTGCGGCCTGAAAATGGTGTGTGGTGGATGGGAATGGCGATTTCGCTGCAAGCTGAAAATCGTTTGCCCCAGGCATTTGAAGCCTATAACAAAGCAAAAAACAGTAATTCTTTAAATCCGCAATTACAGACATTTGTCGAGCAGAAAATGGCGCAAATGCTGGCGGGCGATGGCGCGACGCGCTCCAATAAATGAAAGGAATACACGATGTTGAAGCTATACGGTTTTTCAGTCAGTAATTACTACAGCAAAGTCAAACTAGCACTGCTAGAAAAAGGGGTCGCTTTTGAAGAAGTGCTGACCTATCCGAATTATGGTGCAGCACCAACGGATAGTTCTCCATTGGGCAAAATTCCTTACCTCGAAACCGAGCATGGCACCTTGTGCGAATCGCAAGTCATCGCCGATTACATTGAGGCCGCCTACACCGATCATCCGTTAATGCCAAAAGACCCCTATGCTGCGGCTAAGGTACGTGAACTCATCACGTTCATGGAATGGCATTTGGAAATCGTCGCCCGCGAATTGTTGCCAGCGGCATTTTTTGGCGCGACTGCTTCGGAAGAAACCAAAGCTGCAGTGAAAGCCAAATTGACGAAAAATGTGGCGGCTTTTGCGCGCTTGATCAAATGTTCACCGTATATCGCTGGCAGTGAATTTACCCTTGCCGATTGCGCAGCAGCGGTGCATTTTCCGCTGATTTCAGCGGTGTGCAACATTATGTTTGGGGAAGATTTACTGGCTGGCTTGCCACTGGCGCAATACAATGAATTGATCGCTAGCCGCCCACTGGTGCAAAAAGTGCGCGCCGGAGGGACGATCGGCGTGGGACGATCGGATCCGCACCGCGGAGACGCAGGGGAT
>JACPVY010000623.1 GCA_016197345.1 Burkholderiales bacterium | reverse complement strand
GCCTACGAAAAGTTCGGCTTCAAACCTGATCTGGTGACGTTCGCCAAAGCGGTGACCAGTGGCTACGTGCCTTTGGGCGGGGTGATGGTGGGCAACCGGGTCGCCGACGTGCTGATTGAGAAGGGCGGCGAATTCAACCACGGATACACCTACAGCGGGCACCCGGTAGCCTGCGCCGTGGCACTGGCGAACCTGGAAATCATGGAACGCGAAAACCTGGTGGGGCGTGTTCGGGATGATATTGGCCCCTATCTGGCAGCCAAATTCGAAGAAATAAAGAAGCATCCACTGGTCGGCGATGCGCAGACATGCGGGTTTGTAGGGGGGCTTGTTCTTGTGAAAGACAAGAAAACCGGGCAAAAATTTGACGAAAATCTGGGGGTCGGCATGTTGTGCCGTGGGCATTGTTTTGGCAATGGTCTGATCATGCGCGCCGTGGGGGACCGGATGATCATTGCCCCGCCTCTGACCATGACACACGCGCAAATCGACGAAATGATGGAATTGATTGTGAAATGCCTCGATTTGACGCTTGCGGATACCCGCAATAATGGCTGGTTGGCATAAGGATTGCGTAGATTTTTCGGGTGTATATATTTTTTTGAATAAACAATAGGAGAGTAAATTGGTCAATTCATTCGGAACAAAGTTGCTTGGCAAACTGCTTGGCGGTTTGGCAATGGCTGGTGTGCTGACATTCGCGGCAACCAGCGCCATGGCGCAGGAAGAAAAAGTCCTGAATATCTACAACTGGTCTGACTACATTGCAGACGATACCTTGGCCAATTTTGAAAAGGAAACTGGCATCAAGGTGCGCTACGACACCTACGACAACAACGAAATCCTGCATGCCAAACTGGTCGCCGGCAAGACAGGTTACGACATCGTGGTCCCATCCTCCACTTTCGCCCGTCTGCAGATCGATGGCGGCTTGCTGACCAAACTTGACAAGAGTCTGCTGCCCAATATGAAGAATCTGGATCCGGACATCATGGCGCAGATGGCCAAAATCGATCCGGGCAATCAGCACCTGATCAACTGGCTGTGGGGTTACACCACCATCGGAATCAACACTGCCAAGGTGAAGGCGGCATTGGGTGGCGAGCCGATGCCAGCCAACGTATGGGAGCTTTTCTTCAACCCCAAGTACATCAGCAAGCTCAAGAGCTGCGGCGTGTCGACTTTGGACAGCGCGACAGAAGTGCTGCCGGCAGCATTGCATTACCTGGGCAAGGACCCCTTTAGCAAGAACCCCGGTGATTACCAGGAAGCCAGTGCGCTGCTGAAATTTGTGCGCCCCTATGTGACGCTCTTCAGCTCCT
>JACPVY010000622.1 GCA_016197345.1 Burkholderiales bacterium | reverse complement strand
TGCCGCGTATCACGCGCGCGCAGTCGATGGACGTATTGTCGTCGCAAGCCAATATTGCTGGCTACAAAGCGGTGATGATGGGCGCAAACGCTTATCAACGCTTTATGCCGATGCTGATGACAGCTGCCGGCACGGTGAAAGCGGCGCGTGTGTTGATCATGGGTGTAGGCGTAGCAGGCTTGCAAGCGATTGCGACGGCCAAACGCTTGGGCGCAGTGATTGAAGCGTCGGATGTGCGTCCCCCTGTCAAAGAGCAAGTCGAATCGCTAGGCGCGAAATTTATCGATGTGCCTTATTTGACTGAAGAAGAAAAAGAAATCGCGAAAGGTGTCGGCGGCTATGCCCGGCCTATGCCTGCTGAATGGATGAAGCGTCAAGCTGAATTAGTGCATGAGCGCGCTAAGCAAGCTGACATCATCATCACCACCGCACTCATCCCCGGCCGCAAGGCACCTATCCTCATTTCCGAAGAAACCGTGAAGGCAATGAAACCGGGTTCGGTGATTGTCGATTTGGCGGTAGAGCAGGGCGGTAATTGCCCATTATCTGAACTGGGTAAAACGGTGGTCAAACATGGCGTCAACATTATCGGCGAGCCAAATCTCGCTTGCTTAGTGGCGGCCGATGCCTCGCAATTGTATGCCCGTAACGTGCTCGACTTTTTCAAATTGCTAGTGGATAAAGATGGCAATTTGGTCATCAATCGCGAAGATGAAATCGTCGCCGCGACGCTCTTGTGTCACGCAGGTGAAGTGCTTCGCAAATAGCAAAAAGTGAGTGGCAGGCAGTGATCAGCTCGCTCTCTGCTGAATTTAAGTACAGGAATTGTCATGCAAAGAATTATGTTACGGGCCAAATTGCATCGTGTCACAGTGACCCAGTGCGATTTGAATTACGAAGGCTCATGTGGCATTGATCAGGATTTGTTAGAAGCAGCGGATATTTGGCCCAATGAAAAGATTGAGCTTTACAACATCAACAATGGCGAACGGTTTTCTACCTACGCAATTGTGGGTAAGCGTGGCAGTGGTGAAATTTCGCTCAATGGTGCGGCAGCGCGCCGGGTGCATTTGGGCGATTTGTTGATCATTTGCAGCTATGCCCCGATGGAAGAAAGTGAGATCGCTAATTACACGCCAAAAATCGTGTTCGTCAATGACAAAAACCAGATCACCGGGCTAAAAAAATAGGGAGGTATCATGGAAATTAGTCACACCATTATCAATTTGATTATCTTTGTCTTATCGATTTACGTTGGCTACCACGTCGTGTGGAATGTCACCCCCGCTTTGCATACGCCTCTGATGGCGGTGACGAATGCCGTGTCGGCGATTATTATCGTCGGTGCGATGTTGGCGGCAGGGTTGACGGAGGGCCCATTGGGACAGGTAATGGGGACAGTTGCAGTAGCGCTAGCAGCAGTGAATGTGTTCGGTGGCTTTATGGTGACACAGCGCATGCTAGAGATGTTCAAGAAAAAAGAACCGAAGGCTGGTAGTGAAAAAGGGGAGGGCAAATAATGGATCTCTCATTTATCAGCATGAATTTGGTGACGCTACTGTATTTGATCGCGTCGATTTGCTTTATTCAAGCGCTTAAGGGTTTGTCTTCGCCAGCGACATCGCGCAAGGGCAATGCCTTCGGCATGATAGGGATGGCGATTGCTGCTGTCACCACCGTTGCCCTGATTTTGAAGCTCAAATCTGTCGGCAATGCTGCACCTATCGGTTATGGCCTAGTGGCGCTAGGCGTGGCAATTGGTGGCGGCATTGGTGCTACTGCTGCAAAACGGGTTGAAATGACCAAGATGCCCGAATTAGTCGCGGCGATGCACTCCTTGATTGGTTTGGCGGCAGTGTGTATCGCCGTCGCAGCCGTTTCTGAACCATGGGCCTTTAATATTGCGCAACACGGCGAAGCGCTGCCATTTGGTAATCGCATCGAGCTATTTATCGGTACGTTCGTCGGCGCTATTACCTTTTCTGGTTCGGTGATTGCGTTCGGTAAATTGTCGGGCAAATACAAATTCCGCTTGTTCCAAGGTGCGCCAGTGTCGTTCCAAGGTCAGCACATGTTGAATTTGATTCTGGCAATCGCGATGGTGGGCTTGGGATTGGCATTTTGCTTCGCTGGTGGCACTGAACCCGCATGGACGCCTTTCATCATCATGACCGCGATTGCGTTTGTGTTGGGCGTGCTGATCATCATCCCCATTGGTGGTGCTGATATGCCGGTGGTGGTCTCTATGCTCAATAGCTATTCGGGTTGGGCGGCGGCAGGGATTGGTTTTTCGCTGAATAACTCGATGTTGATTATCGCTGGTTCGCTCGTCGGTTCGTCCGGTGCGATTTTGTCTTACATCATGTGTAAGGCGATGAATCGTAGCTTCTTCAACGTCATCTTGGGTGGTTTTGGTGGTGATGCTGCGGCTGGTGGCGAAGCGGGCGCACAAGTACAGCGCCCAGTCAAATCTGGCTCGGCTGACGATGCCGCTTTCTTGATGAGCAATGCCGAAACCGTGATCATCGTGCCAGGCTATGGCCTAGCAGTGGCACGGGCGCAGCATGCGTTGAAAGAATTGGTGGAAAAACTGACGCACAATGGCGTGATCGTCAAATATGCGATTCATCCAGTCGCCGGGCGGATGCCGGGGCATATGAATGTGTTGTTGGCTGAGGCAGAAGTGCCGTATGACCAAGTATTTGAGATGGAAGACATCAATAGCGAATTTGGTCAAGCCGACGTGGTTTTGGTGTTGGGTGCGAATGACGTGGTCAACCCAGCAGCGAAAGATCCAAAATCTCCTATCGCAGGCATGCCGATTCTCGACGCTTACAAGGCAAAAACCATTATCGTCAACAAACGTTCGATGGCTGCTGGTTATGCTGGTTTGGATAATGAGCTGTTTTACATGGATAAAACCATGATGGTGTTTGGTGATGCTAAAAAGGTATTGGAAACGATGGTAAAAGCAGTCGAATAAGCAAGTTTTTGTAGGCAAGCCGCCCTAGCGTGTTGAACCTAGGGCGGTTTTTTATTTTGTGGTGGGGTGTATTTTTCGGTATGTCCCACGGTTTGGCGCATAATGTGCGCTCGCAATAAATTTGAATTGAAAAGACTATGGCATTTCGCAAAGAACCCGCATATCAGCACGGTAATCCTGTTCGCACCGCCGTTGTTTTAGTGAATTTAGGGACGCCCGATGCTCCAACTAGTAGCGCGCTGCGGCGCTATCTCAAGCAATTTTTGTCTGACCCTAGGGTAGTGGAAATTCCGCGACCGATTTGGTGGCTGATCCTCAATTGCTTCATTTTGCCGTTTCGCTCCGGTCAATCGGCCAAGAAATATGCAGCGATTTGGACTCGAGATGGCTCGCCGCTACGGGTGCATACCTTTAAACAAGCGATGCTATTGCGCGGCGCTTTGGGTGAGCGTGGTCATCATGATGTGCTGGTAGTGCCGGCAATGCGCTATGGCCAACCAGCCTTGGCCGACGTGTTAGACAAGCTCAAACAAGAAGGCTGTGAACGGATTTTGATCTTGCCCGCTTATCCGCAATATTCGGCAACCACTACGGCCTCCATTTTCGACGAAGTATTTAGCCACTATGCGCGGATACGGAATGTGCCGGAATTGCGTTTCGTCAAAAATTATCACGACAACGATGCGTATTTGGATGCGCTGAAAAATAGCGTCTTGCATCATTGGGCCAGCAATGGCCAAAGTGAAAAGCTGGTGATGAGTTTTCACGGGGTGCCTAAGCGCACCTTGTTGCTAGGGGATCCTTATCATTGTGAATGTTATAAAACAGCGCGGCTGCTAGCGGGTTTATTGCGTTTGCGTCCCGATCAATACATCGTTACCTTCCAATCTCGCTTTGGTAAAGCCGAATGGCTGCAACCATATACCGCGCCGACTTTAGAAAAGCTGGCGCGTGAAGGCGTGAAACGGGTCGATGTGATTTGCCCCGGTTTTATTGGCGATTGCTTAGAAACATTGGAAGAAATTGCGATGGAAGCGAAACAAAGCTTCTTAACCGCAGGCGGCAAAGAATTTCATTACATTCCTTGCCTCAATGAAAATCCAGGTTGGATCAATGCCTTAGCCGAAATTGCCGAACAGCACATGATAGGGTGGCCAACGATGTTGGCGCAACCACAGCGCGATGCAGTGAAAAAAGAGGCGGAAATATCGAAAGCGGAGGCGAAACGTCTCGGCGCGGAAAATTGAGTTAATGAACTAAAGCAATGAGCCCAAACGGGCTCAAGATTGAAGCGAGATTTATCTGTGGTGCCGCGCTGTTTCTAAGGTTATAAGCCTTCGAGGCGGCTATAGCATAGCCAAGCGACGGTCAAGATGCTATAGAGCAGCACTAAAGTGGTGATTATGGTTTGTTTCATCATGATGTACCCCACATTGCATAAGATTATTTCCAGTAAATGGTGGTTGCTTTTGCGCAAGAATACTGAGCTAAGATTTAATTGTATTTTGATTAATGAAATTGTAGCTTGGTTTGGCTGAATGTCCAATTCTTTTAGCAAAGAGATGTGTAACAATTTCCTTGGTGGATGAATTTGACCGGAACAGTGTGAAGAAGTGTAAAGAGCTGGTTTTATATTGCGCACTGAAAAACTTTGCAAAGATTTCTCACAAAAGCCCTTGAAATTAGGCGAAGCGGCCTAACATGGCGTCAAAGTTAAGGAATGCTAAGGCTGGCAAGTGAGGTAAAGCGCAGCAATTTGTGTTCAGTTGAGCAAGACAGTAGTGAAACATTGCTATATAGACATTAAAGTGGGAGGTTTTTGATGCAAGATCCTGAAAAACAAGCAGAACAAGCGGCGCAAATTGCCGATGCTGTCGAGCAAGCAGTAGCGGCAGAGCCAGCAGCGGCGACTGAACCTAGCCTCGAGGAGCAATTGCATGCAGCACAGTTGAAACTCGCCGAGATGCAAGACGCATTCATGCGGGCTCGTGCTGAAGGTGAAAACATTCGCCGCCGGGCGCAAGAAGATATCAGCAAAGCTCATAAATTTGCGATTGAAAGTTTTGCCGAAAGCATGGTGCCAGTCAAAGATAGCTTAGAAATGGCATTAAAAGTTGAGGTGTTGACGATAGATTCGTTGAAAGAAGGCGTTGAAATGACGCTGAAACAATTATCTAGCGCATTTGAAAAAAATCGTTTGCTTGAAGTATTGCCAGCACAAGGCGATAAGCTCGATCCAATGAAACATCAAGCAGTCTCGGTGGTGCCAGCTGAACAAGAAGCGAATACTGTCGTTTCTGTGCTGCAAAAGGGCTACATGATTTCTGAACGTTTATTGCGGCCAGCAATTGTCACCGTAGCACAAGCAAAATAAATAAATAAAACTCGTGGCTGGCTTGAAATATAGTTGCTGCGCCAAATATTAGAACCAATCTGAACTCTCGCATTAAAGGAATAATCATGGGAAAAATTATCGGCATCGACTTGGGAACGACTAACTCCTGCGTTTCGATCATGGAAAACAATCAACCTAAAGTGATTGAAAATGCAGAAGGCGCACGTACCACGCCGTCCATCATCGCATATCAAGAAGACGGCGAAATTTTGGTTGGCGCGCCTGCTAAGCGCCAAGCAGTGACCAACCCTAAAAACACCTTGTATGCAGTCAAACGTTTGATTGGCCGCAAATTTGATGAAAAAGAAGTGCAAAAAGACATCGCCTTGATGCCTTATGCCATCACCAAAGCTGAAAATGGCGACGCATGGGTTTCCGTGCGCGACAAAAAATTAGCACCACCGCAAATTTCGGCAGAAGTTTTGCGCAAAATGAAAAAAACCGCTGAAGATTATCTCGGCGAAGAAGTGACTGAAGCAGTCATTACCGTACCAGCGTACTTTAACGATGCACAACGTCAAGCCACCAAAGATGCAGGCCGTATCGCTGGCTTGGAAGTAAAACGTATCATCAACGAACCAACCGCCGCTGCTTTGGCATTCGGCTTGGATAAAACCGAAAAAGGCGATCGCAAAATCGCTGTGTATGACTTGGGTGGCGGTACGTTTGACGTTTCCATCATCGAAATCGCTGACGTCGATGGCGAAAAACAATTCGAAGTGCTCTCCACCAACGGCGACACCTTCTTGGGCGGTGAAGA
>JACPVY010000621.1 GCA_016197345.1 Burkholderiales bacterium | reverse complement strand
GGCGGCATGTGACGCTGGTTGTAGAGTTGCCCCACCACTAGCGGACGGTCTGGATTGCCTTGCAGGTATTGAATGACAACTTCCGTACCAATACGCGGCAAGGAAATCATGCCGAAATTCTTATCGGCCCACGGTGTCATCACGCGTACCCAGCATGAGCTTTTTTCGTCGTGTTGCCCCATCCTGTCCCAATGGAATTGGATTTTGATGCGCCCGTGCTTGTCTGTATAGATTTCTTCGCCTGCCGGGCCAACTACCGTAGCGGTATCGACACCTTGCACCTTCACGACTTGGCTATTAAATCCGACAGGAGGACGCCAGCGCACATTACGCCGTAGGCAAGTGAAGGTATTGCTGTAATACGCTTCGCCGCCTTCAGAGTTCAACAGGTTATTACGCGCTGTGTGGGTAGCGCGCAGGATCAGGAATTCGTATTCGGTAGTCGAGCCTTGAAAGCTTTGGCTTAGTGAATCTTTGGTCAGGCGAAACCAGCGCCCCGGCTTGATATAGCGGCTATCGCTAGTCGCAGTGAAGGTTTTGCCGCTCGCATCTATCTGTTCCATGCGCCGCTTGGCAATCAATGCACCCATTGCGCTATCTTTGTAGCCGTATAAGCCGTGATAGCGATACACCTCAATCTTATGCACGTCGCCTTGCTTATGCGTGCTGGTGTCTGTCACCATGACAGGTGTAGGGGATTTGAAATCAAAGCTGGAATAACTGACCTTGCCCGAGACTATCGAGCGCTGAGGTTGCCAATTCGAGATTTTGTCAAACTCGTTGCTGCCGCCATCATGGTGTAGCGGTATTGCCGGGTTGCCGTCTATGGGTTCCGCCGTCATCGAGTAATCCGATAGCATCAGGCGATGGCCGCTCGCGGTATGCTCGTACCAGTAATGCAGGCCGTGTTCTTCCCAATGACGATGCAGGAAATTGTAGTCCGATTCGTCATACTGCGCGGTGAAGGTGCGCTTGTGGTCGCCATCACGGATTTTGATATCAAAGCTGGCTGTACCGTAATCAAGAAAAACCTCTTTCGTGATTTCGGCGAGGGTTTGATTGTGGAAGATATAGAAATCGGTGCGCAAACGCAGCAGCGCCAGCCAAGGCTTGAGCACCATTTGATAGACAGCAGTGCCGTTGTCTATCTTTTGCAGGCTGAATTCAAAGCAATAGCCGTTGAAATAGCGTGTGCTATGGTCATCGCGTATCAATTCCACGCAAACCATTCTGCCTTGCACGTCCTTCAGGGCAATCTCTGCGTCATCAGACAGCACTTGTAGGGTAAAGGTGAAATCGCTAGAGAGTTGTTCGTCAGCGATTAATTCATTAATGAGTAAGGTTGCCTGTGGCCCATTGTTGCGCGGGAAGGTCAACTTCATCAAGCGAGTTGCATTATTGAGTATGGAAAACATGTCTTAGCAGTCATTCAAAGCGTAGGGTTGTACAAAGCTCTGCCGCGATGCAAGGCATCGAAGCATGACGATTTTCTGTGAGAGGATTTGGAAAAGGGCTTTGTACAGTGTGCGCTGCTAGCGGGCAATATTTCCGAAATGTAACTTTAAATGCATTTCCATAAAGCAACCAGCAATCACACGTTTGTGATTATAGGGAAATCTTGTGCTGTTTGCAATCACGTTTTTTTATGGCTGGGCTTTCTAACAAAACAATGTTTGCAAAGGCTATTGTTGCAAATTGGTACTTTCCGCTCATACCAATTGAAAGCTAGAGCTAGACAACACAAATCATTAGTCGCAACAATGTTGCTACATCCGACCGAGGGCAGAATTTAAGAAATTCCATAATCATAAAATTGCCTTAAATTTAATTTTGAATGTGGATAGTTTGCCGAAATGGTCATTTAAACAATGCAGCAACGAAAATCATGGGCAAGAATCGGTGGCTTGTCAGAAACCTACTACAGAGTAGCGGAGGAGGCATATCACGGTTACTTAATCGAGACCGAAAATCTTGTGCCATCATCTATGCCTGATGATGCCCCTACTACTTTGATGCAACAAGAAAAGGAAATTCTTATTTTTGGATTGAAGACAGTAGTGTTCTCTGCCATGTGCGTAGAAGCCGCGATTTTTGATTTTGCAGCGATTCATCTAGGTGACTCATACAGCGAACAATATCTGGACAAGCTTGATCTGGTATCTAAGTGGTTGGTGATTCCAAGACTGGCGTGCAGTACGGGCTTAGCTGAACGAGGTGCCGCGATCAACTCACTAAGAACACTGGTCAAGTTTAGAAATTCGTTGGCACATCAAAAATCTAAGCCGCTTGATTTGCAAAAAATGGCAATCGAGGATACAAACCACAAATCCGATACATTTCCGAACGATGTGCATACCGCATACAAGACAATCGTTTTGCTTTCTTTGGAACTAAACTCCGCTACAGGTGAGATTACATGTGTATTGCCCCCTTTTGAAAAACACGTCATAAGCTCACATTTGATTCCTGACCGTGTAAAAAAGGTCGTCGAACGCTGCCGAACCATACATTTGAACAGCCTAACCGCAGGCAAAGATAAAAAAGCCCAAGACAGGCAAAACCTGTGACTTGGGCATGAATTAATCAACAACTGGCAATAATGCCATTCGCGTTTAGCGAGCGTGCTGCATTAGCTGGGCCGCTGGAATTTGCTGGATTAGTTGCATTAGCTGTGCCGGATGCATTGATTGAACTATTTGCATCAGTTTTGTGGCCGAGAGTACGCTGGTCATGTCATGTACTACAGGTTCTTCCACGCCGTCTAAGATGGCTTGAAGACGTTCCCCCAGCAAATGCCACGCAACACGGGTTTCCTGTTCGTATTCATGGTGCAGGTAATGACGCCTCGTTTTGCTGCCGGGTAAAACGTGATTTTGGCAGCGGTCAATAATGTCCATCGTAATACCCAGCCCTTGCATGATGGTAGCGCCTGTGCGGCGTAAGTCGTGCGGTGTCCAGCCGCCATTCTTGCCGTTAGCCAAGACCAGCGAATTATCATTGCGACGTCCTTTGAGCGCTTTGCGTGGCGTGCCATCGGCATTGACCTTAAACATGGCTTGCCGATCACCAATTTGCTTGGTT
>JACPVY010000048.1 GCA_016197345.1 Burkholderiales bacterium | reverse complement strand
GCATAAATGTGGTGTTGTTCCGCATTTGGCAGCGTTGCGCGCAATTGCTGTAATAAGTTTTCACGCCGCGCCACCAAACCGAGAATCGCGCCTTCCCGCGCATAAGCCTGCGCTAAGGTCATGCCAAGGCCGCTCGAAGCACCAGTGATAAAAATACGTTGCATGGTCTATGCCAAGAAAAGTGACGGACCTGCAGCATAGCACGAGGCTGGTGCAGTCACGCTAGCCTAGCGCGCGGGCAAAAATCCGCTGACTTTACGCAATAACAATTGCACCAGTTCCGGCTGCATGTAGTCGTAATCGTCGGGGATGTCGAGGCAAATGATTTTTTTGCCGTTGATATAGCGTTTGAATTTTTGCTTGAGTTTGCGCAAATGCACTTTTTCCATCACAAAAATCGTGCTCGCCCATTCGATTTGTTCGCTCGACAGCGGCACTTCGGCATCGTTGCCCAAGCCCGCCGAATCGGTTTCCACCTCGGGCCAGGTGACAAATACTTGCTCAGCTGTTGGGCTGCGCAAACGATTTTGGGTACAGATAAATAACAGTCTTTGCATAAGCATAATAAAGATGATGGGTGCGGCACGTTTTTTACCAATACGCGGCAACGGCCGCCTCAATCACTTGGGAGCGACACCGAATTTGCGACGCGATAGCACGGCAAACCAGACCTGCAGCGCAAAATCTGCTAACCTTGCAACATTCGCAAAATGTGCTGGTCTGGCCCGTTTTTCTCGCATGTTACGTCATCATGCATAACCCACGACAAATATTCAGGAATCCGTATGAAAGAAGCAGATATCATTCACGACGCGTATGCCAGTAATTTGAAGGCAAGTTATGCCGTCTTTTCCGCCTCTTATATCGAAGCCGGTGGTGATCAGCAATTGCAGCATGAAGCAGAAGACCGTTTCCGCATCGCTTTAGCGAACGCGAAAAAGGTCAAAGAACGTGCCTTGGCCGTCGTACTGGGCTTGTAGCCTGTACCGCGTTCTTCTGATTGGCACGCTAGCCACTTACGACACCACCGGGATCGTATTGCATGGAATTATTCCTCCTCAATGACCAACTGGCGCTGCTGCAGCAATCCTTGCCGACCACGGGTGGGT
>JACPVY010000620.1 GCA_016197345.1 Burkholderiales bacterium | reverse complement strand
TATTTTTTTTGTTTGAAAAAAAAACTTTAAAATTATTTTCAAAAATTCTTAAAACTTTGATTATATTTTAATGTAGCGATTGGCTTGCGTATGCGGTGAAGCGAGGCGACTCGGCGCGCTCTTCAAGGCATGTACCGCGTTGACGAAGTGCGCTAAGGGTGTGTTGGGCTTATTTGCAGCAGAGGCTGCGTTGTATTCCTGAATCAAGCTGCGGATATTCTTCCTGCTTTTCATGGGAAACCTCCCGAACGGTGGTTTTTACAGCGGCAAGCTCTACCCAGACGGCGTTGCTTTGCGACAATTGGGTGCTACTTCCCGTTGTGGGAAAATCGCGGCCCGTTAGTGTGCTAGTCCTTCGTTTGCACTGTGCGAACTACGATCACGGTTATTACTGTGGTATTGCGGCGGTATTGTTGTTGCCTAGCTTTGCTACGGCGCAGGGTTTCGGGCTGCATGAGGGGAAAGGGATCAGCAGGGCAAACCGTACTGATAATTCATGCAATATTGTAGGCGATGGTCAGAAAAAAGCTATTTAAATATTAATTTTAAATTTGATTTTAATATTTATATTGCCATCAATCATTTGTTGCAAGATGGAAAGGGGGGCTGTGGTGGTCACTAGGGAGGGGGGATGCTCTCGCCCGCTTGATGCTGTCGCAAGATGCTGTAGGGTGGGCAACTTGTTGCCCACGGCAGTAAATCTCGTTCTTTGCAAAGTAATTTGCGCATTGCGGACCGTTCAGCATGCGGAATTACACCAAACCAAATTGCTTTTTACGACGCCTCAAATCCGTGTGCAACAAGTTGCCCGAACACCGATGGGCTGCATGCAGCCCACCCTACGATATGCGATTTACCTTTCGCGACAGCCTCCTGCAAGGGAGAGGCGATCGGTCGCACATTCGCATGATTTTGCGCCAAAAATGGTTTTGCAACACCCTCATCAGGGACGAGGGGATGCACCTTGCGTCAGTTACACCCTTTTGCGACACCGCGATATGGGCGCGTCGAATGAATGCTGATCGGCCACACGCTTTGTTATCCCTGCGCGCCCAATTTACCCCGCTTAGGAATCTTCGACGTCGCCGCCGCATGATCCGGCACTTCTTTCTTGCGCTGCAAGACAAAAATCGGTTGCGCCCACACGGTGTCTTTTTTCTTCTTGCTAGTGATTAGCGTTAATTCTGAAGGATCATAGACGTCGGTGTTATGCGTCAGTGGCGTCGTCATCAGGTATTGCGCGTCAGTGTTTTTCAAGAATTCGCCGACAAGCTGAATATTGCGGATATCCAAATGCGCGAACGGTTCGTCGATGAAGACGAAGCCGCCTGAGCCTTCATCAGATTTCAGCAAGCCGATCAGCAAAATCAAGGATTTCATCACTTGCTGGCCGCCAGACGCTTCGCCGTCATTCATGCCGATTGGGCCTTTGCCGTCGAATTTGAAGCGCACGTGTAAGCCCGCTTGCGCTAGTTGCACGTCGTCATTCTCTAACTTAACCGAATCGGCATGCACATCAATCCCAGCCAGTTCGCCCAGTTCTTTGATGTTTTTGCTATAGGTTTTAATCGTATAGCGTAGCCGTTCGATATAGGCACCGCGCGCATTGCCGGTGGCCTCAATCGCGCGATTATTTTGATAGCGGCGTTCTTGCGTTTCGGCTTGGCGGCCTTGCAAAAAGTCGGAGAGGCGCTTGTGTTGATCAACCACCGTGCTATCGGTTTCCCAATCGTCGCGGCTTAAGTCTTTTTTGATCGAATTGATGCGTAGCTCGACTTGATGTGCGTTTTGATGTTCTTCCACCAGCGCTAAGCGGCGCGCCAAACGGCGCCAGCCCTGCGGCAAGTTACGCCATTCGCGTCGCAATTCGCGTAAGCGATTAGCGTGGCTTTGCCTATCCTGTCCCTGTTTGCCATCTTGATTTTGTAATTGGGATTCCAATTCTTTCAAGCTGTGCTTCGCTGCTTGCCAACTGCTATCGGCGCGGGTGCGGGTTTCGGTAGCGATTTTCATTTGTGGCGTGATTTCGCCTAGACGTGTCCCGATTGCGGTGCGCAATTCGCGTAGCGGTAGTGCGCTATGGCGGGCTTCATCAAATTCTGCTTGGCGCGCGGCTAATTCTTTTGCCGCATCGACCCCAGCGATACGGGCTTTTAAGCCAGATACTTGCTCGGCCAGTTTGCTAATCGACAGCGTGAGGTTATCTTCTTGCTGCTCTAATTGGGACAGTTTGCTGGTCAGTGCTTGCAAGCGCTGGGTGCGTCCCGCGCTACCAAAGCGATAGCGCGCGGCATCCACATGCAGCGAGCGGCCACCACGGCGTTCGTGGTGATAAGCCGCTGGCGTGATCCACTCCGCATGATTTGGCAACAGCAAGCCTTCCGCAATCGAAGCGACGCGCGAGATTTTGGATAATTGTTCCAGTAGCCATTCTGGCGCTGGGCCAGAAAAATCGACCACCGCCAGCAAGCTATCGTCTTTCACACGTTTAGTCGGCACCAATTCCGGCACGATGAAGTGGCCATAGCGTTGTTGCTCGCCGATTTTATACGCCGCTTGCGCGTCTTTTGGATTGGCCAGCAGAATGACCGAGGTATAGCCGCGTAGCACCCCTTCGACGGCGGCTTGCCAATTTGGGTCTGTCACTTCGACAATATCTGGCAGCAGGCTATGCTTGATGCCCGCTTGCTCTAGCGCGCGCCGCATGGTGCGCACTTGTTCAGGCTCGGGCAGGGCGCTTTTGCCTTCTAGCGCAGCAATCGTGGTTTTGTGTTCGGCAATGCTGCTGGCGACGCTAGCGCGTTGTTGCTTTTGTTCTTGAAATTGCGCTTCAAGCACGGCCAATTGTTCGCTGACGCTAGCGATATCTTCGCCGCTTTCGCCCGCTAATTTTGCTAGGCGTTTTTCTTGCTCTAACAGGCTTTCTAGCGGTTTCAGTTTGCTATTGGTTTGCGCTAATTGCTCGGCCAGCTTGCTGCTTTCTTCTTCTAATTCGGCTTCTTTATATTTGGCGTTGGAATGCTCGTGCGCCAGTTGTGCCAGCGCTTGCCGGCGGCTAGAGAGCAAGCTTTGCTGCTGCTGGAAATTTTTGCGTGAATCGCGCAGGCTGCGGCTAGCTTGCGCCATTTTTTCGCGCATATCATGGTATTGCAGCGTCGGTAGCACTTCGCTTTGCAAATCCATCAATTCAGCAGTTAAATGTTCCCAATGATGGAAGTTGGCCACGCGTAAGCGCAAGCCTTCCAGATTGGTTTTCGATAGTTCCAATTCGGTTTCGAAGCGTTTTAATTCGCTTTCGGTGTCGCGCTGATGGCGCTTCGCTTCGTCGTAAGCATCGAGCACTTCTTTATCGCCAAAGACTTGGAACACTAAATCGAGCAATTGACGTGGTGCGTATTCGCACAGCTTATCGGTCTCACCTTGCTCTAGCGCCAGCACTTTGGCCATTGCCGGGGACAGACCTGCAGCCGCTAAACGCTTGCGGTAGGTTTCGACGCCCAGCCAGTCATTCGCTTCCAGCACTTCTTCAATCGCGACAATGCCGGGACGCATCAAATACAGACGTTTCCAATCGCCGCCATTTTTTTCTATCTTGCAAAACAGCGTGACATCATCATCGCTAAAAAAGCCCGAGCTACGAAATGGCCGATTCGATAACTGGCGGCCGACCGCTTGGTTATCGACCACGGCGCGCAACCACGCGGTTTGCTGGCCAGAATGGCGTGCATAGTGTTTATACGAGCGCCCCATCGAACAATCGAGGCCAAACAAGGTCCTTAGCGCATCCAATAGCGTGGTTTTACCCGAGCCATTTTGCCCGGCAATCGTGATGATTTTGGCGTCGAGC
This sequence comes from Burkholderiales bacterium, assembly GCA_016197345.1. Taxonomy (GTDB): domain Bacteria; phylum Pseudomonadota; class Gammaproteobacteria; order Burkholderiales; family Burkholderiaceae_D; genus JACPVY01. The sequence goes on along the minus strand of JACPVY010000620.1, from coordinate 484 downwards.
GGGATGTTTTTGATGCGCTGCCAATAATCCCAATGCACCAGTTCTAGCGATTTAATATGGAACATGGCTTAATCAGTCGAAAGAGTGGAGTCAACATCGGGCACCTCGTGCAACTCTGGCGCTTCTTCGCTAGGCGCGGTGGTGGTATCAGCAGCGGCGTCGAAGGCAGCAATCGGTTTCGCCAGCGGCTTGGCTTGAAACACATCGGCTAGCGCACCATTGATGATGCGCTCTTTGAGGACGTCGGTATCCATCATTAAATCGAGCATCGGGCCTTCGATGATCAAATCGCCGCGCCGTTCGATAAAACCGTGGCGGCTAAGTAAGCCCAGGTTCATATCCATGCGGGTTTTTTTGCCCAATTTATCGCCAAAATCGGCCAATAGCGCTTTGTAGGAAATCCCCATTGAGCTATCTTCGGCGCGTGGCAAGGGTTTTTCTTTGCCAAACATATCGCTTTGGTCTTGCTCAACATGCTGATGTG
>JACPVY010000619.1 GCA_016197345.1 Burkholderiales bacterium | reverse complement strand
TCGGCGATCACGGCGGGCAGATTGCTGGAACAATCCACGTTTGGTCCGACGGCACAGTTGACGGCGCGTATTAAACAAATCGGCATCCCGGCGTTTCTGGATGAGCAATTCAACATGCCGGAATCAGTGCTGCCGAATTTCACCGCGCAACAGAACCCTGAACTGACCAATCAGTTTTACGGCAATCTGCTGACCGGGCAGGATCAGTTGCGCCAGCGAGTGATTTACGCCCTGAGCGAAATCGTCGTCATTTCGCGCAACAAAAATAATTACGCCAACGAACTTGCGCCGTGGCTGCAAATTCTCAGCCGCAATGCGTTTGGCAATTACAAAACCTTGTTGAAGGAAATTACGCTGGACGCGACGATGGGCAAATACCTGGATATGGTGAACAGCGCCAAGCCGGGGTCGAACGGAGCCGCCAACGAAAATTACCCGCGCGAAGTGATGCAATTGTTCAGCATCGGTTTGTACCAACTCAACCCGGACGATTCGAACGTGTTGGACGCGAGCAACAAACCCATTCCGACTTACAACCAGACGGACATTCGGCAACTGGCGTTGGCGCTGACAGGATGGACGTACAACACGCAGAACGGGCCGCCGCAATATCCGAATCCAAATTATTACCCTGGGCAGATGGTTCCGCTTCCTACTTACCACGACACGTCGTCAAAGACCTTTCTGGGGCAGACGCTTCCCGCCAACCAGACGATGCAAAAAGACGTTGACGATGCGATCAACATCATCTTCAACCATCCGAACGTCGCGCCGTTCATTTGTTCACGGCTGATCAAAGCTTTGGTCGCCAGCAATCCGTCGCCGGCGTATGTGGCACGCATCAGCGCCGTGTTCAACAACAACGGAGCGGGCGTTCGCGGCGATTTGAAAGCCGTCGTTCGCGCGATTCTGCTCGACGCGGAAGCGCGAAACGACAATCCGCCATCGGATTTCGGCAGGCTTCGCACGCCGTTGCAGCAGCATCTGGCACTGTTCCGTGTGCTTGGCGCAACCATCGCGCAGCCGAACCAGATTACTTACGTTTACGACAACATGGCCGAAAGCTTCATGCAATCGCCTTCGGTGTTTGGTCATTACTCGCCGAACTTCCGCATTCCCAAACAATCGCCGCCACTGTTTGGTCCTGAGTTCCAAATTCACGGGCCGGGCGAAACGGTCAACAGCGGCAATTTTCTCTGGAACTACATGAATTATTACCAGACGGGAATTTGGGATTTGCAGTGGCTGTTCAATCTGGGCAGCAATCACACAGCCTGCATCAACGCGGTGGACAACCTGCTGCTTTATGGC
>JACPVY010000618.1 GCA_016197345.1 Burkholderiales bacterium | reverse complement strand
GCATGAGCGAAGACGCGCAGTACAGCATTGCATGGCTGATTTGCACAGGCGTCGACGCAGCCTGGCACGCCGACTGCGCGGCAAGCATAAGCCTGAATTTACTCCTCACGTCGATACCGGCGATTTCATCGTAGTCATTAACGCTGGCCAATTGCGCGTTACCGGCACGAAATCGACCGATAAAGTCTATTATCGCCACTCTGGCTATCCAGGCGGCATCTATGAAACGACCTTCATCAAAATGCAACAGCGTTTCCCTGGCCGCGCCTTGGAAAAAGCTGTCAAAGGCATGTTGCCTAAGGGCCCATTGGGCTATGCAATGATCAAGAAACTCAAGGTGTATGCAGAGGGTTCCCATCCACATGCTGCGCAGCAACCCACTGTTCTGGACATCTAAGGAATCGACATGATCGGCAACTACAATTATGGAACTGGCCGCCGCAAGAGCGCGGTCGCTCGCGTATTCATTAAAGTCGGTACGGGTCAAATTATCGTCAACGGCAAGCCAGCGAATGAATATTTTTCGCGCGAAACCGGTTTGATGGTGATCCGTCAACCACTGGAATTGACCAACAACGTTGAACGTTTCGACATCAAAGTCAACGTCCACGGCGGCGGCGAATCCGGTCAAGCAGGTGCAGTGCGTCATGGCATCACCCGCGCTTTGATCGACTACGATGCAAGCTTGAAATCGGAACTGTCGAAAGCAGGCTTCGTTACTCGCGATGCACGTGAAGTTGAACGTAAAAAAGTTGGTTTGCGCAAAGCACGTCGCGCAAAACAATTCTCCAAGCGTTAATTTGCTTTGGAATGCAGGTTTGGTTTTCCAAGCCTGCAACAGCAAAACCGCCGACTTTGTTCGGCGGTTTTGTTTTTTGGGCGGGTTTTTAGTAGATACGCATTGAACTGGTAAAATGCTGTTCGCCCAGCATTGTTTGCACTGTATTAATATCCAGCCAAGCTAGGCAAAGAACATTTGCATCACCATTTTTCTCGTTGGGAGTTCACCATGATCAAAGTTGGCATTGTTGGCGGCACAGGGTATACCGGGGTCGAATTGTTGCGTCTCTTATCATCTCATCCAGATGTCTCCTTACAAGCCATCACCTCCCGCAAAGAAGATGGCATGAAAGTCGCAGACATGTACCCTTCGCTACGCGGCCATGTTGACCTCGCCTTTTCCGCCCCCGAAAAAGCCGATTTACATTCCTGTGACGTCGTATTTTTTGCCACACCACATGGCGTAGCGATGGCACAAGCACCGCAATTGCTGGCAAATGGCGTCAAAATCATTGATCTTGCTGCTGATTTCCGTCTAAAAGACGCTGCCGTATTTGAGAAGTGGTATGGCATGCCGCATACCTGCACTGATATTTTGGCCGAAGCCGTCTATGGCTTACCCGAAATCAACCGCGAAGCGATCAAAAAAGCACGCGTGATTGCCAATCCCGGCTGCTACCCCACCACCATCCAGCTCGGTCTATTTCCCTTGCTGAAGGCAGGCGCGATCGACGCTAGCCACATCATCGCCGATTGCAAATCGGGCGTCTCGGGCGCCGGGCGCAAGGCTGAAGTAGCGATGCTATTGGCGGAAGCGGGCGACAATTTCAAAGCCTATGGCGTTTCTGGCCATCGCCACACTCCTGAAACGATAGAGCAATTGTCCTACATGACGGACGCCAAAGTGGGCTTGCTCTTCACCCCACACTTGGTGCCAATGATACGCGGCATGCATTCGACGATTTATGGTCGTTTAAGCAACAAAGACCTCGACAACGCCAGTTTGCAAGCCTTGTTCGAAGACGCTTATAAGAATGAGCCGTTTGTTGATGTGATGCCGTTCGGCAGCCATCCCGAAACCCGCAGCACCCGCGCTTCCAATATGCTGCGCATCGCGCTACATCGCCCACAAAATGGCGATACCGTAGTGGTGCTAGTGGTGCAAGATAATCTAGTGAAAGGCTCTTCTGGCCAAGCCGTGCAGTGTATGAACCTCATGTTCAACCTGCCAGAAACGGCTGGCTTGCGTCACATCCCAGTATTGCCATAAGCTCATCGCCGAAACGATTGCTTAGACACGACAAGTTCGTAACACTGACAGCGGAGTTGATACCGTGGCGTTAAAACGTAAGTACTGGTGGCATCATTCTGGCGTAGCAACGCCCAAGATGACGATTAAGTCGCAATTACCCACCCCTGTCAAATTGGCGGCAGCCGTGGTCGCCATTGCACTAGGGGGGGCGTTAGCGCTGTGGATTTTTGACCGTGGTCGTGATTTGACTGGATTTAATCCCAAGGCCAGTCAAAGCCAACTACAAACTTACAAAGAGCAAATTGAGAAACTGACGCAAGAGCGCGACAAGCTGGCAACTGCGGCTAACGCTGCCGAATCCACTCTCAACATCGAGCGTGCGGCGCAAAAACAATTAGTTCAACAAGCGAAAACGCTAGAAACCGATAATCTGCGCCTGAAAGAAGATTTAGCGTTTTTTGAAAGCTTGTTGCCAGCAGATACCGGCACACGCGGGATTTCGATCCGGCGCGTGATGGCCGAAATGACAGCACCGAATCAGCTACGCTATCGCCTACTGGT
>JACPVY010000617.1 GCA_016197345.1 Burkholderiales bacterium | reverse complement strand
TCAATTTTTTCGAACGATTTCGGCCAAAAAAATCATTTAAAACTTTTTTTGGAGTAATTTTTTTTTCAAAAAACGATCTTTCCCGAAAATTTTTAGAATTTTTTTAAAACCATTTTTTTTTTCTTCCGATAATATATATATATAAATCATAAACATGGAAAATAAACCGACAGATTTTTCACCACGCCGCTAGGGGCAAAATCATGCAACATCTGGCGCTGCGCGCTTGACAGCGGCAAACGTTCTGCCAAATCCGCTAGCGTGTGCAAATCAAGGGCGCTGGCTTTCAAATGCGTCGCTTCTGGTTTTTTGTCTTTCGCAGCAACAAAGGATTCTTCAATCGCGCTCGCGGCCAAATGCAAACCATCTTCCGTTTCCAACGAAAAATCATGCAAGGACACCGCATGACCATCGCGCCCAAAACTAGGTTGATCTTCAGCATGGCGTTTCGCTGCCATATCTTCACGCGCGGCAACCCGTCCTTGCACGGTGCGCAAATGTAAGGGTTGCAAATCTTTCCGCAAACGTGCTTCGACGTGGGACAAGCGCAAATCAGCCGTGAAATTGACTAACTTCGCGCGATCCAAGTCTAGCCAAGCCCGCACCGAGCCATTGCCTCGCTGCACTTCAAACGGGTAATTGAAATAGGCTTTCCACACCGCTAAATCAGTTTCGCGCACATCGGCGTACAACACCCCCGTCCACTGCCGCACATCGGCAATGCGGGCGGCAAAAGCACGATGCTCAAAATCGGTGCGAATATCCACTGGCCCACCAAAACTCGCCGGCGGTGTCGCACTCAAGCCTGCGCGGTGGCGGCGCCATTGGTTTTGTAGCGTGAAATTGACGTCTTCTAGCACCAGTTCCGGCGCGGCGCGCTGCAAATCCGTCCAGCGTAGCCGCCCTTGTCGTATCAAGATTTCCCGTTGCGCCAACAACCATTCCGCGCCCTTGCCATCACCGCCGCGATTGGGGTCTATAAACAAACCAGCAACATAAATCTTGCCATCGACATCGCGCCGGATATCCAAATCCGGTCGCCCTAGTTCGAGACGGCTAAAGCGCAATTGCGTCGAAAAGACCGTCCACCAAGAAAGGGTGGCAGAAACACTGGGTAATTTGAGCGCGGTATGCCCATTTTTATCGTTAATGACGACATCGCCCAAAATCAGATTGGGCCGCAATCCACTCCAAGAGGCATATACCCGCTCAATCGTGACTGGCAAACCGAGCGCGCTCGACGCAAGCTTTTCGATATCGCCTTTGTAGTAATCAATATTCGGTAAAACAAGGTAGCGCAGACATAAAAACAAAATGACTAACGCAAAATAGATGGCAAGACCGAGCTTAATCGTAAAGCCCAATAGATGATGGGAAGCGAGATTCGCCAGCCGATAGGCTTCTCGCATACGGCGCCAAGAAATGACAATCTCTTCCTTGCTAGGCAGGTGATGTTGCTGGTGCTGAGAGTCGGGCAATGTTGACATTAATCAAGTCGCTGTAAACCATTATTCAAACAAAAACCAAACACATTCCATCCCCACGCTTGGCCACCTACCGACTAGCCAGAAAAAACTTGCAAACTGGCACAACATTCCGCCTGATTTCACTGCGATATTTCCCGCAAAACCGCGTACCTGCGCAACAATACACCAACATCGCGCAAAACACGCAGCTAGCCCCAATACCAGTGTATAAAGTGCAGCCATTGCCAGCTTAACCGCCTTAGCCTATTTCGATTGCCATCACCATGACAACTTCTTCGCCTAGCAGCGCCGTCACCCACGCTAGCCCCTGTCAAAGCGGGGCCTCGTGTTTTCCACTTGCCGCCCAGCAATCTGCCGCACATGCTTCACGCCATGTCAGCCGCTGGTTACAAGCCGACGCCGGACGCGAAGCGCGTATGCAAGAATTAGCAAGATTATCTCTCGTGCAGCCCGATTTTACCGAACTTTTGCAAAAAGAAATTGCCGCAGGTTTGCCGCTAGCGCGAGCAATGCGGCGCTTGCGTAATTTATTGCTCGCCAGTCTAGTCGAACGCGACCTCAACGGTAGCGCTGATCTGGCCGAAGTGCTCTCTTGTATCAGTCTGTTCGCTGATTTTGTGGTGCAAACCCATGTCCGCGCGCTGCACCAAGAGTTGCAAGCCATCTACGGCACCCCTATCGGCGAAGAAAGTGGTCTCGCGCAAGAATTAATGGTGATAGGCATGGGCAAACTCGGCGCACATGAGCTCAATGTCTCGTCCGATATCGATCTGATCTTCGTTTATGGCGAAGATGGCGAAACCCGTGCCGCAAGTGGGCAAAAATCGCTGTCGAATCAAGAGTTTTTCACCCGTCTCGGCAAAAAATTGATCGCCGCCATCGCTGAAATCACTGAAGACGGTTATTGTGTCCGCGTTGATATGGCCTTGCGCCCGAATGGCAATTCCGGTCCATTGGTAGCTAGCTTAGCGATGCTAGAAGAATATTTGATTGTGCAGGGCCGGGAATGGGAACGCTATGCTTGGGTCAAAGCGCGCGCCTTAACTGGCAGCCCGGCCGACATCGCCGCTCTAGAAGCAATTGTGCGGCCGTTTGTCTATCGACGCTATCTCGATTTCGGCGTGATCGCTTCGCTACGCAATATGCATGCGCAAATACGGGCCGAGGTCACGCGGCAAGAAAGGCTGCGCCCAGAACGCAGCAATAACGTCAAGCTAGGGCGCGGTGGCATCCGTGAAATCGAATTCCTTGCCCAAGTATTCCAATTGATACGCGGCGGCCGCGAAGCCAGTTTGCGCCAACGCAGTACGCGCGCCATTTTGCGTGAGCTAGCAACACACGATTTAATGAGCCAGACGACGGTAGAAGAATTGCTCGCCACCTATACATTTTTACGCAATATCGAACACCGCTTGCAATATTTGGATGATGCGCAAACCCATAGCCTGCCTAGCAACGAGGAGGACGTGCTGCGCATTGCGCAAATGGCTGGCTTTGCCACTAGCGCCGATTTACTGGCCTGCCTAGATCAACATCGAAAATTTGTCGCCGCGCAATTTGATGCCATTTTTGCCGACAAAGCGCAAAACGATAATCCCAATCAACTCGACCCAGATAGCCATAGCGGTGAGCAAGAAAAAGAAGAAGCGATTTGCGCGCAATTACAGCAGCTCGGCTTTGAGGATGCCAAAAATAGCGCGAAACGCTTACTGGCCGCATGGCAAACCCCGCGCCTGCAATCCTTACCAGACGCTAGCCGTACCCGCTTGCTCGCCCTCTTGAACAACGCCCTGCCCCTGATCGCGCAGGTGGCGAAAGAAAGCCAAGGGCGCTATTCGATGACGGCGTCTCTCACCCGCTTAATGGACTTTTTCGAAGCGATTGCCCGCCGCGCCGCTTATTTATCGCTGCTCTCGGAATACCCCCATACGCTAGAGCGCGTGATACGCATGATTAGCGCAAGCCATTGGGCCGCGCAGTTTTTGAATCGCCACCCGATTTTGCTTGATGAATTGTTAGATGACAATTTGCGACTCGCGACAACCGATTGGCGTCAACTAGCACTGCAATTGCAAACGCAACTGGCGGACAGTGCGGGCGATGTCGAACGCCAACTCGATATTTTGCGCGAGGTACATCATGCGCAATTATTCCGCCTATTGGCACAGGATTTAGCGGGCGCGCTCTCGGTCGAGGCACTAGCGGATCAGCTCTCCAACCTAGCCGACACCATCGTTGCCGCCACCGTGCAAGCGGCGTGGCAACACGTTCCCAAACATCATCTCGAAGTGCCACGCTTTGCTGTCATAGCGTATGGCCGCCTAGGTGGCAAAGAACTAGGCTATGTCTCTGATTTAGATGTGATTTTCCTATTTGATGATGACGCAGACGAAGCCCAAATGTTATACGCCAAGCTAGCGCAGCGCTTTATCACTTGGATGACGACCCACACCCCCGCCGGGATTTTATTTGATATCGACACCGCCCTGCGCCCCGATGGCGCAAGCGGCATGCTGGTCTCTAGCCTGTCAGCTTTTGAACGCTATCAACATAATTCCGCTTGGGTATGGGAACACCAAGCACTGTCGCGGGCGCGCTTTTGCGCGGGGGACGCTGCAATCGGCGCGCGCTTTGAGCAAATCAGGCTGGATGTGTTGTGCAAACAGCGCGATCCGCAGCAGTTGCGCTTAGACGTATTAGCGATGCGCAAAAAAATGCGCGACGCCTATGGCAATAAAGCGGGGCAATTATTCGATCTAAAACAAGATGCGGGCGGCATGATCGATATCGAATTCATCGTGCAATATCTGGTTTTGCTACACGCCCATCAATACCCACAGCTATGCGGCAATAAAGGCAATATCGCGCTACTCAAGATGTGTGCCGAACTAGGCTTGATTGAAACGGAGGCAGCGCAAGCGGTGGCCGATGCTTATCGCACCTTACGCAAATTGCAACACCAATGCCGTTTGCAAGGCGAAGACAAGGCGCGGGTTGCGCTAGAAACGGTGGAAAACGAGGTGAAAGCAGTTCTGCTCTTGTGGCAGGCTGTGTTTGCAGAAGCGCTATAGCTGGGCAAATTGAGCACAATGAGCACATCAAACGACGAGTAAACCGCCCCGTCGTTTGATGCTAAGCCGCCCTATTTCACGCCACACGCCTTGCAACCGCAGGCCGATTTGCCAAATGGCGCAGAGGGGAATTTATCTGTCCATTGGCCATTCCAACCACCGCTATCGGCACAACTGGCGCTACAGACGGCGGCGGCATTGCTGCTAGTGAGCACGGTATCGATTTCTTTATCGCAACCGCAAGCGTATTCGCTTTGTTCGATCTTGATAATCGGCTCTTTCATTTGATTAGTCCACGCACGTATACCGTCTGGCGCTTTATACATCCGTGGATTGGCTTGTTGCAGCATCGCATGCATTTTGCCGTAGAGCGGGAAGGTACGCGCGAGATTTTGGAACACGCTATGCCGTGCCGGCATCAAGTATTGCGGCACTTGACTACCGCTATCCGGGCCACTCGAAGCGATCATGGTGCTACTCGCCGCCATCACATTCGCCAATTGCACCGCAAGCGCGCGCGTGCCACGGTTTTTGCTGGTCGGATTAACACCGATCACATCTGAATAAAACAAGGGACGGGTGCCATTATCGGAAAATGGCATAGGCTTGAATTCGATGTTATTGCGCGTCTCTTCGCTCATCACCGACATCGATTCGGAATACGCCATCAATGCCCGGCCCCAGCCATTGCTAAACCATAGCGCGCGACCATAAGGCAATTGCACATCGGCCTTGCCGTTTTCCAAACTCGCCATCGCCATCAGCGTTTTCAAATAGCTAAACGTGCCTTGATTCAAGCTTTGCGGCAAGCCAAATGGATAGACATTCATCATGGCATGATCAACATCCAAATACAGCAAGGCATTGGTGGTGCCGCCATTCATATCCAGCATCAAGCCGCGCTTATCAGGTGGAATTTTGCTGGTGTAAGTGCATTGCCCCACCGCCCGATTCACTTCAGCCAAGGTTTTTGCCGCTGCTAGCGCGGTATCGCCTTTGCGATAAAACAGCAAATTGGCACATCCTAATTGTGGAATCGCGTAAAACGTGTCCCCTACCTTAACACCGGTTTTGGCATATTCGACAAAATCATCTTGATTCGCCACTTCATTCGAAGCCAAGGGTTCTAACAAATTCGCAGCCCGAAACTGCTCAAAATAAGTCGCATCGAAGACAAAGACATCAGCTTCTTGCGGTGGATTTTTCTTATAACCGCCATCCCATTTTTCAAAATCGGTGATGAAGGTCAGCTTGACATTCGGCTGTTGCTTTTTCCACTCGGCCGTCAAGACCTCTTGAAACTGCGCCGCGCGTGGCACAAACGGATAGAGCGCAACCGTGAGCGATTGCGCGGTGGCCGGGCTTTGCGCATACGTTACAGACAATTGGCTCAATGCACCAAAAGCAACTAGCGTCATCAATTTGGGAAACAATTTCATGCTGGCTTTCCTCCATGAGGTCAGAGATGGCAGAACTTGCCGCAAGGCCAATCGGCGTGACAGTAAAACCAGCGGCAGCGAATGGCGGGGAATAGTGCAGGCAAGCGAGGGGACATAACTGGCTGTCAAAACGGGACACGTCCAACAGCGAGTCGCAGTGATCATAGAACAAGGCTGATTTGATAGCAACCGTTGCAGTATGCGATTGCTATCAAGTACAACAGAACAGATAGCCCGGGCAAAATACGTCTTATCAATATTGCCTTTACTGCTAGGAAAGCCAAAGGCAGTCTCCAAGTATGATCCTACAGGCTATTTATGTGATGGTTAGCGCGTTGGCAACGCACGAGTGATAGTGCTTAGTCTGAGGCTTCTTTTCTCTTGCGCTTCGCTTCATACATTGCTTGATCCGCTTTTTCCAGTAAGTCCGTCAATTTGGTGCCGTCATCGGGAAACAACGCCAAGCCTATGCTAGCGGCGAGCGGTAGCGGGGTCGCTTCAAAATGAAAGGGTTGGCTGATATGGCTTGCTAAGCGATGGCATTGGCGTTCAACGCCGTCCCTATCGTCTACACGGGACAGGATGATGTAAAACTCGTCGCCCCCTACTCGCGCAACGGTGTCAGATTGACGGGAAATACTGTGGATACGCGTCGCTAGTTCCTTGATGGCAGCATCGCCAGCGCGATGGCCATAGCGGTCATTAATCGGCTTCAGGCCATCCATATCCAAATTGAGAATAGCCACCCGTTCGGTATGGCGTTCGGCGCGAGCCAGACATTGGCGCAAGCGATCAAAAAACAGTGCACGATTGGCAAGGCCGGTCAATTCGTCGTGCGTAGCACGGTAATATAGCTTATTCGTTTCAAGCTTGGCAGCATGAAACATCGCCGCCGCTATCAACTCTGACATCAAGCCCAGCACCTGTATGTCTGCGGCGGAAAAAGCATTGACTTTGTCTGACACCACTTTCAACACACCGACCGTGGTGTCAAGATAATTGAGCGGCACCACTAGCATCGAACGCAATCCCACCCGACGACAAGCATTCCGATCAACCCGCTCGTCTAGCTCAGAGTCTTCGCAACGCAAAATCTCACGCTTTTCTACGCATAGGCCAGATAAGCTGCCAGTACGTTGGATGCGCAATCCCAGTTGTTCTGTCGCGATCCCCGCCACAGCGCGATAGACCATTTCGTCTTCTTCCGCAAACTCGATGACTGCACCAGCCGCACCAGTTAGGCGCTGCGCCTGTAGCGTCACCATTTCCATCACGCCACCCAAATCGACGCCCGCTTTCGCGATTTCAGTCTGGATGCGGATGATTTCCATCAGAATAGCCGGGCTTGGTTGAGGATGCTCCATGGCAGCTCTCCGTGGAAGTGGACAAAATCGGCAGGATATTCAATATCTCGGGCCTAATCGCATGTTGGCACATAAAAGGTTGATTGAAAATCATTTCCATTGTGTTTCTTAGTAAGATTTTTTCATTACCTCAAGACAACATTGAAAACCCATTCTGCTTACCCTCAGGTAAACCGCAATTGATGCCTCGGAAAATATTGTCGAGAAATGGAAGATTGAACACACCGCGGCACATGCTAGCTTTGCCAAAGAAGCCGCATGCGCATCGTTGCCGGCGCAGTTCGAGTTTCAAAAAGGCGAGCTGGATTGAAGAAAACCTTGTTGTGCTATCGTATGGCTACCTTTTGCTCGTCTTACCTCAGTGTTCGAGCGCCGACAATCCACACTACAATCTGCGATATGAATCTCTTATTTGTCTGCACTGCGAATCAATTAAGAAGCCCCACTGGTGAGGCGGTTTTCTCTCAGTATGAGGGAATTGCTGCGATTGGATGCGGCACCAGTAAAGATGCACCAAGGCAGATTTCGGCCGAATTGATTGCATGGGCGGATATTATTTTCGTCATGGAACGCTACCATCGCAACAAAGTTAGCAAGCAATTTAAAGAATTGCTGAAAGGCAAAAGACTGGTTTGCCTTGATATTCCAGATGAATTCGAGCGCATGGACAAGGCGCTTATCCGCTTGCTCGAAAATAGCGTTTCTCGCCACGTTCGCCTCGTCGGTCGTAGCGCGCAACAGGTGTAGAAGAAGGCACGGTAGGCGTTGGGCAGCACCTTCCCCATTCATGCAAAGCGTTAGTCAATCTCAGGAGGAGTGCTTTTTCGATGCCTCTTCAAACGTGGGGTAGCTCGCCCCCTTCAAGATTTCTGGCACGGAATACTGCACCCCAGGCAACTTCAAAAAACTCGCTTCGCCCGGACGAGTTTGCTGCATATTCGCCCAATGCAAAACTTGCCTGCCCGCCATACCAGTGGACATTTGCATTTGGAATGCCCATTGCCCATCGCCTTGCACCATGTTGCCGTAGCCTACAATGACTGATTCCCGCAAGCGACTACCACTGACGAAATTGATCAAAACATGTCCCTCCGCAGTCACCGTACCTACGATGCGGTTTTGTTGAATCGTTGGTGGTGTGTCACTATTTAAATCACCTTCCGCAAACATCGCTGCCGCGCAGGCACCCCAGAAATAGCCGTTCTGATAACCGGTTAAATGCCACACAGTTTGATCCCCTTGCCACACCAATTGATCGTCGCTGGTATTAAATTGCAGCGAT
>JACPVY010000616.1 GCA_016197345.1 Burkholderiales bacterium | reverse complement strand
AGCAAATGTGGCTGCTGGGTGCAGGGTTCTGCCAGCAAAATCTCAAGCCGGGTCGGTGCCAACGCAGCGCGCCCGCGTTCATGCTCAAAGACGAGCGCAATCCCCCGCACCGCTAATTGCTGCACTTGTAGCCAGCCGATCAGTTGCTGCAACAAAGCGGTAGCGGCAAAAAGCAAAGCTTCGCTATGCTCAATGCGGGCAAATAATTCGAGACGGGCTTGAAAGCTAGGCGGTGCTTGGACGAATTGCAGCGCCGCCTGACGCGCACCATACACGCTATCGAGCGCCTGCAATAACGCACTACCGCAACGCCGCTGCAAACCGGGGCGCGGTAAAGCGCGTAATTGCCCCAGTTGGGTACACGCCAATCCCTCTAGCCAGGGAATAAATTCTTGCGCCTCTGGCAACAAATGACAGGGCACACGATCTAGCCGTCGTGGCAAATGCTGTGCTTGCAATACCCGCGCCAGCGGACGATGGCAGGCTAGCAAATACGCTGCACTAGGATTGGGGGCACACGCTAGGCGTACTGTCACCCCTAATTGTTGCATGCTAGCGCGCACCAAACGACACAATGAACGAATGCCGCCAAACAAACGCAAGCTAGCGCCGATATCGAGCACCAATCCCGCCGCACCGATGCGCGCCACTTGCGGCGTGTATTGCAGTAGCGCTAGCGCACACGCTTGCAGCAACTGCTGTTCACGCGCGACATCACGCGGGTAGATCTGAGCGCTAGGCGCAAGCATACGCACGCTACTGGCGCGCATGCCTAGCTGTACGCCAAGTAGCGCCAACGCCCGCGAGCGACACAGCACACGCTCTTGCTGTAGCACCGCGCACAGCGGGGCCTGATGCGCGCCGAAGAAGGAAGTATCGCCCTTAGTGGAGGCAACGTCGCTAGCGGACTCCGACCAACGCGGGCAAAACACTTCGAGCGCTAACAGGGGCAGGTGCAATCCTATCCAAAGTGACATGACGATCGACGATTCCTAAACAAGCGGGTAAGGGTAAAAACAAGGGTGTTTCACGTAGCGGGCCACGGCGTTTGATGAATTCAATCCGTAAGCCAAAGGGTGCTGGTCGCAAGGCTAAGCGCAAAATGGCAGGGGACGCATCGCGCGCCACGCTCAATGGCCGCAACAAGCAAAACAAACTTTGACTCTGCTGCGCCGCCAGATGTAAGCGCCGCAAAGATTCACTTTTGATTTGGCTCTGCCAAAACAAGAGCGCACCACAACTGGCACTCTGTAAAATCTGCTGCGCCGCCCACAGTGCATCGCCCTGCTTTTTACTGCGCAGCCACAGCAAATGTTGAGGTGCGATACCCAGCGCAGCAAAACCAGCGGCATGCGGTGCATGAGGTGGTTGCAGCAAGGCTATGCGTTGGCTCGCTAATTGCTGTAGCGCCGGTCGTAGTAAGCGCAATTCACCGATACCCGGCTGCGCTAGCAATAATTCAACCAAGCCGCCCAAAGGCCAACCACCACCCGGTAATTGCTTGGACAAGGCAGGAAAGCCAGTATCGACACACTCACTGCCCGCACGCGCCAATTGCGATGCCAGCCACAAGCTGGGATGCAGCGTGGCAGGATCATGCATGATGGTGTTGGTGGTCATCAAAGCTCTTTCAGTGAATGTCGCAAAACGTGTTGGGCACAAAATTTTGCAAAATTGCGCCCGGTCGCTTCTCTCTTGCAGGGCGGGTATCTACTACCCTTTCGCGCCAGCCTCACAAGGGGATAAACGTAACGCAGAACAACGACAATTCAAGCCGTTTTTAACACGCAAATACTGCTTTGATCGCGCATTTTACTGTATGAATATACAGTACTATTAAATCGGGATTTTTTCAAGCGGATTTGCTTAAGCTGCACGGCCGCAACTCGCTATGGCACAATCTCAAGCCTCAGCACGTCTCTTGTTCAGTTGCGTATCCACCATCGCGAGCCATCACTATGCCGCCTATACTTCAGCGTTTCTTCGAGGGTGAAGCAGCCCATTTTGCGAGTTCTTATGGGCAAGAGGAAACCTTAGCCATTGAAATTGTTAACAAATATTTTTTTGTAAGATTGAAAAATATATGATCTATAGGATCTCACGTCGAGTATTCTAACCACTAAACTACCATATACACATAATTTAAAAAGTCTTACCTTTTAAAAAGTGTTTATTTT
>JACPVY010000047.1 GCA_016197345.1 Burkholderiales bacterium | reverse complement strand
CTTGGTGTAATGACCGGAATTGAGATCAATAATCGGGCGGAAAGCGACG
The DNA here is from genome assembly GCA_016197345.1 of Burkholderiales bacterium. GTDB lineage: Bacteria > Pseudomonadota > Gammaproteobacteria > Burkholderiales > Burkholderiaceae_D > JACPVY01. The sequence goes on along the minus strand of JACPVY010000047.1, from coordinate 6,212 downwards.
CCCGTAATCAATTGCCGCAAGCCATTTTGACCCAAGATCAGTACCGCATGCTCGATGCTAGTGATGGTTTGGGTTGGGTTATACATCGAACTATTAGCGATGCGTATCACGGCTGCGACGAGCACCACATCATGCGAAATTTTGCGCGACAACTCTGCGCCAGAAAAATTTTCAGTGCGTAAGCTTTGCAGTAATTGCGGAATCACCCCCGGCAAACGCTTGACCAAATTGGCACCAGATTGCTTGCCTTTGACCAGCTTATCGAGCGCCTCGAGAATTTCATTTTCAATCGGCGTCGTTTCAAATTCCGAGCTTTCGTTATTATCGAATAGCCAGTCATAGAAGTTGGCATTAGCATCATTGCGCTGCTCCCAAGTCGCGCCATAGGCGACGTCCTTATTTGCATTGCTCGCATTGCTAGCATTACCAGCACTACTTGCGCTAGTAGCGTTCGCGGCAGATGGTGCCGATGCTGGGGTGGATGCTGCATTAGGAGCAGGTGTGGTGGCTGGTGCAGGAACGACGCTCTTCGCAGCCGCTGGGGCAATCGGGGCGACGGCAGCAGGTGGCGCAGTAGCAGGGGTATCGTCTTCCTCTGTTGGTTTTGCGGATTTATCACCAAACAAGCGCTGTAGCCAGCCCATAATCTACCTCGGTAAAGTTAATCACGGCTGCATTCATGCCTATTGATCGATCTCACGGCATATCGATGCAGCACCGCCAACATCAGCGTTATTGCTAGCATGAGAAATTTGCCAGCACGGGTCAATAGTAAGTCAGGCTTTGGCTTGGTGCAACTTGCCCGCACTTTTATGCAAGGGGAAACTCAACATTGTGAGATGAGGCGAAAATGCGCTGTTTTGGTGAAAATTTCCAAAATTACCGATATACGCCAGACAAGTTTTTGCGGTCTTACATGAATAAAGCAGCCAAATAAATCATTTTCCTGCGCAAAAATGCCAACTTGCAGCCGAATGCACGCTCATTCGAAAAAATTTCAACCAAGATTCGAGCCAGATTCACCAAGCCACACCTTGAAAAAACCCTTATAATCAAAAACGATTGCTCACCCAAGGCCACGGCCCACATCCTATGTCGATCAAACATTTTCTGCAATTCTCAGACCTTTCCTTGTCTGAATTCGAATATCTGATTGCACGCGCCAATCTGATCAAACGCAAATTCAAGCACTATGAGCCGCACCACACGCTGCTTGATCGCACCCTTGTGATGGTGTTTGAAAAAAGTTCGACCCGTACCCGCCTCTCATTTGAAGCAGGCATGCACCAGCTAGGCGGTGCCGCAATCTACCTGCATACCCGAGATAGCCAGCTCGGTCGCGGAGAACCTATCGAAGACGCTGGCCAAGTGATGTCCCGCATGTGCGACATCATCATGGTGCGTACCTATGGCCAAGAAATCATTGAGCGCTTCGCCGAATATTCGCGCGTGCCCGTCATCAATGGTTTGACCAACGAACATCATCCATGCCAAGTATTGGCCGATATTTTTACCTATGTCGAGCATCGTGGCTCGATTCGCGGCAAAGAAATCGCTTGGGTTGGCGACGCTAACAATATGCTGTATTCGTGGCTACAAGCGGCGCAAGTGTTCAATTTTCACATGCGCGTTTCCACTCCTAAAGAATACCCAATCGATCCGAAATTAATCTCGCCAGAAAACGGCAATTTCACTCTATTTGAAGACCCTAGCCAAGCTTGCGCTGGTGCACATCTGATCAATACCGATGTCTGGACCAGCATGGGCTATGAAGCAGAAAATGCGGCCCGCTTAAAAGCTTTTGATGGCTGGATCATCGATAGCGAAAAAATGAAGCTCGCAGCAGCGGACGCGCTCTTCATGCATTGCTTACCAGCCCATCGTGGTGAAGAGGTAGCGGCAGACGTGATCGACGGCCCGCAATCAGTGGTGTGGGATGAGGCGGAAAACCGCTTACACGTACAAAAAGCGCTACTCGAATATTTGGTGCGCGGTCGTCTATAACCCTGAACACGAATTGGAAAACGATGCTAGATCACATGACTTTACGCGTGGCCGATATCGCCCGCACCCGTGAATTTTATCAACCGTTGATGCGCTTACTCGGCTATGGCGATGCTTTGCAAATGGAACACGATGGCGTCCACATCCTCGGCTTTGCGCACGATGGCAAATACGATACGTGGTTTGTGCAAAGCACAGCGCCGGGTGCCTGCCATATTTGCTGGCGCGTCGATAATCGCGCAGCAGTCGATGCGTTTTACCAAGCGGCCCTAGCAGCGGGCGGCAAAGATAACGGCGCACCGGGTTTGCGCCCGCATTATCACCAGCATTATTACGGTGCGTTTGTGATCGATCCAGATGGCAATAATATTGAAGCGGTGTGTCACCAAGCACAATAGAGGAAATCGCGAAAGGTAAAACGTATGTTGTAGGGTGGGTAACTTGTTGCCCACGGCATTAAATCTCGTTCTTTGCACTGAGTTTGCTTGATTCGGATCGTTTAAAAATTCAGAATCACATCAAATAGGTGCTTTTTACGACGCGTCAAATCCGTGGGCAAGCGAGTTGCCCACCCTACGCGATTGACTACATCGCACTAGCAAAAGTGCGGTACGTATCAAGTGTGTGAGCAGAACAGAACACGGAGCAAGCCCTAGCGCCACGATGCGCTATGTCAGTTTCGAGACTTTCAACCTCTTGCAACGAAAGGCGACCAGCATGCGTAAGTTACCGATCAAGACGTCACGGTATTTGTTTGCGTTTTTCATGTCGCTAGCGATGACGCTAGTGATGACTTGCTTCATCACCCTTGTCAATACCGGCTGGCAAGGAGACTTTGAACGACGCTGGCTACGCGCCATCGGCTTTGCTTGGCCGCTGTCTTTTTGTTGCATTTTATTGTTTGCCGATCAAGTGCGGCGCTTGGTGACTTACCTCACTGAGCCAGATTGCACCGATTGATCTCGCTTTATTTTTCTTTGCATTTTCCTTGTTTGGGACTCGTTAAACATGTCAGACATCAAAAAAGTTGTACTCGCCTATTCGGGCGGCCTTGATACTTCCGTCATTTTGAAATGGCTGCAAGACAATTACAGTTGTGAAGTGGTGACTTTCACCGCTGATCTTGGCCAAGGTGAAGAGCTGGAACCAGCGCGCGCTAAAGCACTGAAATTTGGCATCAAGCCAGAAAATATTTTCATCGAAGACGTGCGCGAAGAATTTGTACGCGACTTTGTGATGCCTATGTTCCGTGCCAACACGGTGTACGAAGGCGAATATTTGCTCGGCACCTCGATTGCCCGTCCATTGATTGCTAAGCGCCTAATTGAAATCGCGCGCAAAACCGGCGCGGATGCGATTTCGCACGGTGCGACTGGCAAAGGCAATGATCAAGTACGCTTTGAACTGGGCGCTTATGCTTTGATGCCTGAAGTGAAAATCATCGCCCCGTGGCGTGAATGGGATTTGCTGTCACGCGAACGATTGATGAAATACGCCGAAGACGCGGGCATTGAAATCGACATGAAGCACAAAAACGGCGGCGCACCGTATTCGATGGATGCCAATTTGTTGCACATCAGCTTTGAAGGCCGCCATCTCGAAAACCCACAAGCCGAAGCCGAAGAATCGATGTGGCGTTGGACGGTCTCGCCAGAAGCAGCGCCGGACGCCGCCGAATATGTGGATTTGGAATTTGAACGCGGCGATATCGTCGCCATCAACGGCAAACGCGTTAGCCCAGCCGCAATGCTGACCGAACTCAATCGCCTTGGTGGTAAACATGGCATTGGCCGGCTCGATTTAGTGGAAAACCGCTATGTCGGCATGAAGAGCCGTGGCTGCTATGAAACCCCAGGCGGCGCCATCATGTTGCGCGCTCACCGTGCTATCGAATCGAGATGCGGGTGGCTTTATCAAGCTCAATGCCTTGCGGATGCGGATTGCCGAGCGCGCACGGCAAAAACGCAAATAATCGTTTGATACCTTCTCATTGCCGCTACAAAGGCGGCAATGAGGCGGGACCGCATTCCCCGCATTCAAGGCTGTAGCCAAATGTGTTTGGCGAAAAATTTTGCAAAATTCCAGCAAGACTCCTCTCGCCCCTCGCGGGAGAGAGGCTGGGAGAGAGGGGGCGATTGAGCAAAAACAGCAACATTTTGTGCAAAAACACAAATCATTAATTTTTTTGCTGTCCCCAAAAAAATGCCGTTCCATTACAACCGCCCCCTCTCCCTAACCCTCTCCCACGAGGGGCGAGGGGACATACCTTGCGCCTGCCATCCCCTTTCGCGACAGTCTCATTCTGCACAACATCCGGATGCAAGCCGCCAGATAACCATCCGCTAGCCCACCAGCAAAGTTCAGCGAAATTTGCGACAATCCTTCCCTGCGGGAAATTTCTCCAAGGCAGCGATCGCACGAATGGATGCAAAAACGGAGGCAAGAATGGATTTACCGACCAGCTTTTATGGCGTTACCGATTTATGGACGTATGTGCTAGGTGCGCTAGGCATCATCTTACTGCCCGGCCCCAATTCCCTATATGTGCTCGCTGTCGCCAGCGCACGCGGTGTGAAAGCAGGTTATCAAGGTGCGTGTGGCGTATTTTTAGGTGACACCATTTTGCTGCTATTAACCGCCGCTGGTGCCGCCAGTTTATTACGCGCCTACCCACAGCTTTTCGTCATCATCAAATACATCGGCGCCGCTTACTTAGGCTATATCGGGCTGCAATTGATCTGGGGCGCACTACGCAATCTGTTCAGCAAAAGCGAGGCCACCCAAGCGCAAAACACGCAGCCGCCAGCGAATATGCAACACCCATTCCGCCGCGCCTTGTTTGTCAGCTTGTTGAATCCAAAAGCGCTGCTGTTTTTGCTGTCCTTCTTCATTCAATTCATTGACCCACACTACCCGACGCCAGCGATCCCATTTTTGATTTTGAGCGTGATCGTGATGACCTTTAGCGCGATCTACCTGTCGCTCTTAATCTTAATCGGTGCCAAACTAGCCGACACCTTCCGCCGCCAAAGCCGCCTGAAAGCGGGTTTATCTTCAGGTGTAGGTGGGATGTTTGTGTGGTTTGGGGTGAAATTGGCAAATGCGGGTTTGCATTGAGGCTGATCAGGCGAGGAGATGAAATATCTGAAACCTCGAAAATCCTACTGTGCGGCGCGCTACGGTTTTTCGAGGAAGTATCGGCGCAATCGATCTTTTCCCAGGCCACCCAGAAACCCGCCATTTTTGGCTCAAGGCCAGCACATACTCTTCACTGAGTTCGTCGGTTTCATCAAACCAGCCGTGCATCCAATCGGCTTCGGCGCTGTCCGTATCGCCGCTAATCCAGCTACCGTCATACTGCAACAGCTCCATGATGCGAAAATGCTTGAAATCAAACATTCCGTCAAGTTGCGCAGCGGGCAGTCTGTAAATCGCTAACACCTTTGCGGTTCCACCATGGCGGCCAAAGTAGCGGTACTTTTTTTCGTTGTGACCTCTGGCTAAGTTATCTTCCATTTCAACTTTGACGGGATCACGTTCGCAAATCGCATAGTCAATCTTAGCCAATTGGAGAATGGATTCCAATTTCGCCTGATGATCAAAAAACTTGACTGGCACTAGCCGGCCAATATAGCGCGCTTCAACTGGATTTAATTCTATGCTTTGGATGTCTGCCATCGCCCTAGGGCCACCACCACCAAGCGGTTCGATATAGCCGGGCACTGGCAGGCAAAACACATTAACCCATGGCCTGACCACACCTCCTCGCAAAATCAAACGCGCGGAAATATTCAATCGTGTAAGGCTATCGGCCAGCAAGACCACTGGCGCTCAGCGATCTCGGTGCAGCACAAACTCTTTTACATGAACCACGATGGTTTTCATCTTGCGCCGCTATAGGCTAATCGTCGCATACGCCTTCAAATTAATCGTATTCGGAATCTCGGCCATCGACAAAATCCGCATATGTGGGATCACGCGCTCAGATAAGGCGCGCAGGTGGCGCCGCAAATCGGGGGAGCATAGCAATACCGGCAGCATATTGCCCTTCATCATCTTGTCAGCTTGGGCCGATAAGCGGCCCAATAATTGCTCGGCGAATTTCGGATCGACCACCAAGGTGCTGGTCGCTTCGGCATTGCGCACGCTTTGCATCAGATTTTGTTCTATCGCCGGGTCTAGCGTTAGCACATGCAAAGCCGACATCT
>JACPVY010000615.1 GCA_016197345.1 Burkholderiales bacterium | reverse complement strand
TAAGCCCTTGGTTTTTCGTACGCCGGTTAATTTTGGCCGCGCCTTTTTTTGATGGAGAATACATGAAGAAGCAATTTACGATGGCTGTTGCAACATGCCTGCCTTTGCTATTAGCTGGTTGCGGTGCAGGCGGCTCTGCTCCATCCCCCACACCAACCCCCACCTTGACGCCAACACCGACGCCAACGCCGACGCCGACCCCAACGCCGACCCCAACACCGACGCCTACACCCACGCCGACTCCTACCCCGACACCTACACCCACGCCAGGTGTTGGCGTCATCAATGGTGTGACGATAGGCAAGGTCATGTATGGTTCCACCGTCAAATTCACGGTCAGCGGTACCAATCTCGATAAAGGGGTGACACTTACCTCTGCCAATTGCGCCAACATCACACCTGTTCCAGGCGGAACGTCAAGCCAGCAAGTGCTAACTTGCGTGCCCAAAGTAGTGGGCACCTTGGCAATGACTTTCACCCCGACTGGCGGTGTCAGCTTTGCTGCCCCGCAAACCGTGCCTGCGCCGCAAGTGTTGATGAAAACCACGATGGGCGATATGTTGATTGAACTTGACCCAGCTAAAGCGCCGTTGTCGGTCGATAACTTCTTGCAATATGTTCACGATGGCTTCTATACGAATTTGATTTTCCATCGTGTGATTGCTAATTTCGTGACGCAGGGTGGCGGTTTCGATGCCAATCTGAAGCAAGTGACACCGCGTGCGCCGATTAAGCTTGAATCGGCCAATGGCCTGAGTAATTTGCGCGGCACCATCGCGATGGCACGTACCAGCGAACCCAACTCGGCGACCTCACAGTTTTATTTCAATAATTTCGATAATTTGTCGTTAGATGGCAAAGTCGCTGGGGTAGATGGCTATGCAGTATTTGGTAAATTGGTCGCGGGCTTGAATGTGCTCGATGCGATCCGCGTGGTGCCAACCACCAGTGATGTTCCAGTGACGCCAGTCATCATTACTGCCGCAACACAAACGCAGTAATTGTTTTCGTCGCATGAATTGAACGTGGTTAAACGGCGCTGAGGTCCCTCAGTGCCGAGTTGCATGTAGTTCTATCCTTTTTGGACGGAGTGAAGATGAAACATCCATTCACGTTAGCAAGTTTGTGTTTGCCCATGCTGTTAGTCGCCTGCGGTGGTGGCGGCGGTGGCGCCAGTTCGACCCCCACCCCGACGCCTACACCCACCCCAACGCCACCCCCGGTCGGTGTCATCAGTAACGTTAGCGCGGCGAAATTAATGTATGGCTCGGCGGCGAGCTTTACCGTGACCGGCACAGGGCTTGATCAAGGTGTGTCCCTCACCTCAAGTGCCTGCAATAATATTGTGCAGCAGGCTGGTGGGAGTAGCACGCAAGTAGTGCTGAGTTGTGTACCTACCAGCACGGGCAATATTGATTTAGTGTTTACGCCAAAAGGCGGCACTGGATTTACCGCTACCCAAACCGTGCCATTGCCACAGGTGACGATGAGCACTAGTAAAGGGGACATGGTAGTCGAAATGTATCCTGCGATAGCGCCGGTGACGGTTGATAATTTCCTGCAATATGTGCGTGAAGGCTTTTATAAAAACCTGATTTTCCACCGCGTAGTAGCGACCTTCGTCACGCAGGGTGGTGGTTTCGATGTCAACTTAGTGCCAGCCACAACGCATGCACCGATTCGTTTGGAATCTGGTCGAGGTTTGAGCAATTTGCGCGGCACAATCGCCATGGCCCGTACCAGCGAACCAAATTCGGCAACTTCACAGTTTTACTTCAATAACTTCGATAACCTCAACCTCGACGCCGCCTCACCAGGCAATGATGGCTACGCCGTGTTTGGCAAAATCGTCAAAGGCTTAGATGTGTTGGATGCAATACGCGTAGTGCCAGTCGTCAATAGCGTGCCGACTACGCCTGTATTAATCAACAATGTGACACAAACCCAATAGCGGTTATTTGTTAAGTTGGGTGGAAAGGGGACGGTTCTGTTGGAGCTGTCCCTTTTTTTATGGTGTTTGAGTAAGTGTGAGGTATGGGCAAATCATTAAAGTTGCTTGAGTGTCGCAGTATTGTTTAAACGCATCTATTTTCGCGATTATATTGATCTCTTAGCTGATCCAAAAAGACGATATCCACAGCCCATATTTCATATGGCTACGCTCTACATCTTTCCATTCGTTTTCAGCACAGTTATTCATGCATTGATTATTGTCACTTCTCCACAAACTGCCTTTCCGTAGCTTTTATTTTCATTGTCTTTCAATATGACCATGGGAACACTACTTGTAATGGCATCTTTTGCAGAAGAGTTTGGGGCACGACCAAAGCCTCGATAGACCAACCATATTGCCATTCAATGTATACAACCCAGTTTTACACTGAGCAAGCAAACCCGTTGAGTCAAAGATTGACGTAGGCTGAGCGCAAACATATGTATAGGTATTAATTCCACCTCGCAAGCCAATCGGATCAACTTGAGAGTAACGTCCTTTCAACGGATCGTATTCACGAAATCGGCCAGGGTTAATCCTTCTTAGTCATACGACCAAGCCTTTTCTTAAATATTTTCAAAAGTGCGGGCCACTCATCACAAAGGAATTGCGCTGCCTTTTTCGACCCATTTTTTGCTGACTGCTCAAGCAAGGCGGTGATGCCGTCAACGTCATCAAGCAACCAACTTTCATTAAATCGGTTTATGCGCAACATTACACTTTCAAACTCAGCATCCGCGTCACCCCTAGCAAGTAATCCTTTAGCATCATCAGCGACCGCTTGCTCAAAGTCTTTGCCAACATCTCGACATTGGTCAAGGAAAAACGAATTTGAATTATATGTAGCGGATAGAAATGCTAAGATGGTTGCCCCAATACCTTTTTCCAGCTCTTGGCGGTTTAAAATATCATCTTCAGTTATTTCAAAGAAGGCGCGCAAATCGTCTGCTTTGCCAGTTTTCTTTGGAACAAGTAGTTGAATTACCTCCCGTTTTTCATCGAGTCGGATAATTAAGTCCTGCAAAGCAAGTTTCATCGTCATTTTTCACTTCCCACATTCTTGATAACATGCAACATAATTTGAGGTTACTTGTGCCATGCAACGTTGAAATGTCGCTTTATCTCTGCCACGCATACCACTCATTGCTCGGCAAAAATCTTGACCACGATCATATTCAGCATCGCAACCTTTCTCACATTCCGCCCTGTGATCACTCGAACAAGCATCTTTCACTTTTTTGATTATGCGATTGGCCGAACGCACGAAATCATTGTTGGCTTGTGTGCTTGGTTGAAGAATGTCAAACGGGCCGGGCAAGGTTGGTCGTGGTGTGGATGGCCCGGCATCGCCCGGCCATGTTTGCAATCCAAATGGGTCAGTATTGCTTACAGGATTCCCAAGCACATATCCATACGTATTAATCCCACCTTTCAAGCCGATGGGATCGGATTGCGTATACCGTCCACTCGCCGAATCGTAAGTCCTAAAATAGTTGTAATTCAAGCCCGTCTCCGCGTCATAGGTCTGCCCCGGTAAGCGGCCATTGTACACAAACGTGCCTAGCCCCATCGGGTTTTGCTCTGGTAGGTTTTCTGC
>JACPVY010000550.1 GCA_016197345.1 Burkholderiales bacterium | reverse complement strand
GGCCGTCCAATTACCGTGCATGCGGCGCGTAAGTGGATCGTAGGCGAAGCAATCCCAACGCAGGAAAAATTGCGGACCTTGGCCAATTGGCTAGGGGCTCCGGCTGAATGGCTGCGCTTTGGCGGTAGTGAACTTGGTGCCGCAAGCAATGACGGTAGCCAGGCACCAGCAGCGCGTTTTGAGTCTGCTGACGTGAAACTGGTAGCCGATTTGCAGCGCTTGGATGAACAACACCGCACGATTGCCCGCGAATTCATCCGCATGCTGGTTCGCCTGAATCATCAAAGTTAATCCACCACCCACACGAGCGCGCAAATCGCCGCGCTCAACTCTATCTGAACAAAGGAAGATATGAGCCAATATTTAAGTGCTAGCGATTTGGCCGATCTTGTCGGCTGTAAGCCAAATCAAAAAAGCATGATGATTCGCTGGCTAGATGAAAAAAAGTGGATTTATCACTTAGACAGGCACGGCTTGCCGAAGGTACTCATTGCATACCACGACAAGAAAATGGGCTTAGATAATAGAAATCATCAACATGAAAAATATGCGCAAGGCCCTAACCTCAACGCGTTCGCAGTCAACTAAAGAATCAACTGGTGTTGATCGACTTTACAAGCGAACAGGTGTAAAGAAGGTTTCATTTTATTATCAACATACCGACAAAACGAATGAAACTCTAGCCAGCGCGCCCGTGGGCGACAAAAGAGCCATAGCGGAAGCAGAACGCACGGCAAAACGTAAGGCGATGGATATCCAGCAAGGCAAAGTGATTGCAAATTCAATCGCAGATTTAATCGACAGGTTTAAAGAAGAGGCGGCACCAGTACATTACAAAGATCAATCCAAAGAAGGACTTGATAACCGAAATTACATGTACGTCAACTTGAAGAAATTCTTTGGTCAAATGCACCCGCAATCACTAGAAATGATACACGGGTATCAATATCTGGAGGCTCGAAAAAATGCTGGTGCGCCTGCATTGGCCAACAAAGAAATTGCGATTTTTTCGACAATTTGCAATTACGCAATTCGCTGGGGCATCATCAAAACCAATCCGCTAACTGGCATTATGCAGAACAAGACTGAGCGAGTTGTAAGGACGATCTATCGCCAACAGATTGTCCGATTTTACCTATGGTCGCTCAAGCAAGATACAACGACGCGCAACTTAGGCT
>JACPVY010000046.1 GCA_016197345.1 Burkholderiales bacterium | reverse complement strand
GATGCGCCGCGATGATCCACAATTCAAAAAAGTGGTCGATACCGCGATTGCTAACGTCTATAAATCAGGCGATATCAATACCATTTATGCAAAATGGTTCCAAAATCCTATCCCACCAAAAGGTGTGAATTTGAAATTTGCGATCACACCGCAATTGCAAGCCGTGTTTGCTAAACCAACCGATTCGGGTGATCCAGCGACCTATGCAGTTGTGCCAGAAGCGCAAAAAAATCTGGGCAAAAAGAAAAAATAAAGGGTTGATGTTAGCGTGAGGTGAACGTGGCACAGCCCACTTTCACCACATCATCATCACCAACGGGGGGCCAAGCCTCCCGTTTTTGCGTTATGCGCAAAGATTTTCAACCTACACTTTGGGGAGCGCGAAAAACTGTAGCCTGTGGAGCAAATATTGGACTGAAAAACCTAAGCTTACTGAAGTAAAGTGAGACTCATCAGTTCAACAGATGCCCGCGCAGTAGGTTTTTCCATGCCCGCGCTAGATTTGCGTAAAAATACGTATAGGCGCATACAGTGTCGTAGCAGATAATGCGCTATCGAATCCGCTGAATATGTACGCTGCAAGTGCAGTGCATTAAGTCGCAAAACATTGCTATGAGGCCATAAGGGGACAGCATGAATTACCACTGGAACTGGAATATTTTCTGGGAAACTTCGCCCGATGGCGTAAGCACCTATATGAATACCTTGCTCTTGGGTGCGCAGTGGACTTTAGCCACCGCGTTGAGCGCTTGGGTTATCGCATTGTTATTGGGCGCCTTAATTGGCACCATCCGCACCCTGCCTAACCGCCCCATTTTGGTCGGTTTTGCGAATGCTTATGTGGAATTGTTCCGTAATATCCCACTCTTGGTGCAAATGTTTTTATGGTATTTCGTGATACCCGAAATCTTGCCGAAAGTGGTTGGCGAATGGATTAAAGGGCAATCGAACGCGCCATTTATTACAGCCGTGTTATGCCTCGCTTTTTTCACTTCATCGCGGGTGGCGGTCAATACCACGGCGGGTATTCAATCTTTGCCACGCGGGCAAAAAATGGCAGGCACTGCCTTGGGTTTAACCCAGGCACAAACCTATCGCTATATTTTATTGCCGATGGCTGGCCGCATTTTATTGCCGCCATTAACCAGCGAATTTTTAAACATCATCAAAAATTCTTCGGTAGCGCTTACGATTGGCGTGCTGGAATTGATGTCGGCTGCTCGTTCGATGCAAGAATTTTCATTCCAAGTATTTGAGGCGTTTAGCGCCGCCACAATTATTTATGTGGTGATCAACCTCGTGGTTTTAGTCTTGATGCGCTGGCTGGAAAAATTATTAGCCGTGCCAGGCTTTATTGGCAGTAATTCATCGCAAGCTGGGGGTCATTGATATGTTTGAAAATTTCGATTTCAATGTCATCAGCCGTACTTGGGTGTATTTATTCCAAACCGGGATGACTTTTACGCTGGAATTGACTTTGCTAGCGTCGATTGGCGGCATCATCCTCGGCACGCTATTAGCGATGATGCGCTTATCCAGTTTTAAACCGCTTTCTTGGTTAGCGGCTGGCTATGTCAATCTGATCCGTTCGATTCCTTTTTTGCTGGTGATTTTCTGGTTTTATTTTCTGGTGCCCTATATTGGCGCGTGGATTATTGGCGCAAAAGAACCCGTCAAAGTCGGCGCTTTTTCATCGGCCTTAATTACGTTTGTGATGTTTGAAGCAGCGTATTTTTGCGAAATTATGCGTAGCGGTATTCAATCCATTCCACGCGGCCAGGTGTGGGCGGCGCAAGCGATAGGGATGGATTATCGTCAATGCATGCAACATATCGTATTGCCGCAAGCCTTCCGCAATATGTTGCCAGTATTGCTGACGCAAACTATCGTCTTATTCCAAGACGTGTCTCTTGTGTATGTGCTGTCTTTGCCAGACTTTGTCGGCGCCGCCTCTAAAATCGCGCAGCGCGATGGCCGTCTGGTCGAAATGTATTCATTTGTTGCGGTGGTGTATTTCATCTTGTGCTTTGGTTTATCGACACTCGTGAAACAACTGCAGAAAAAAATTGCCATTATTCGTTAATTCGCCAAAACCTCGGAGAACCCTATGATAGAACTGAAAAAAGTCAGCAAATGGTATGGACAATTCCAGGTCTTGACCGATTGCAGCACCCAGGTTGCCAAAGGCGATGTGATGGTGATTTGCGGCCCGTCTGGCTCGGGTAAATCGACCTTGATCAAAACCGTGAATGGCTTAGAGCCGTTCCAAAAAGGTGAGTTTGGCCAAAGAAGGGATGACGATGATGGACGTCACGCACGAAATGGCGTTTGCGATACAAGTCGCCAATCGCGTGGTTTTCATGGATAAAGGCGTGATTGTGGAAGACCGTAGCAAAGAAGAATTCTTCAATGCGCCACAGTCACCACGTGCGCAAGAATTCTTGGCACGCATTCCTAAGCATTGATCGATGCCTAGGTGCTTGGCAGAGCTTATTCCAAGCGCCATTGAAATCGTAGATAGGCGTCATTCTTGCCCGTCTGCAAGCGCGCACGCGAAACGCCTAACGTCACGTCAAACGCTGATGTTAGGCTTTTTTTTATGCTAAAGGCATTGCTAAGGCTATCGTCAAACGCCATCAATTCCAGATTGTGTTCGTATAGCGCGGGGTTGCGTGTGGCTTTACCTCGGCTCAACACAACACGCAGATTCAGGCTAGGATCGATTTCCCAATTGGCTTGCATTTGTAGCGCGGAATCGCTAGTGCGCTGCCAATGATTATCTGTGTTTTGTAGTGCATAGCTATTTTTCAACCATTCTTTGAGCCAATACACTTTTAGATCAAATTGCCGCTGAGGCTTCATCGCCAATTTTAATTCCAGCGTATTGCCCTTGACCTTTTGATCGACGCTGGGATCGATTTTATCGCCGACATTTAAGCGCGCGCTGGCTTGTGGCAACCAATTGCTAGGGGCGCTATTGATCAATAAGCTGACAAACGACAAGGCGTGTAATTGACCGCCAGAAACTACGCGTTGTTGCTCATTCGATGCCATTTCCAGATTCACACTCGTATCGCGCCCTAATTCCAATTTCAGCGCCGGGCGCATGCCGTGGCGCAATATATTGCCCTGCCAATCGCGTGAATCTTGATTGGAAACGATGATATTCAATTCATTCAGAAAACCTAGCCGGCCTAATTTATGCGTTAGCTGCGCAAATTCTGTCAAATAACCGACTTGGCCAAAAAAGCCATTATCGGCCCGAAAATCGGGGCTTACTCTTTCGCTATAAAACGTGCCTTCCCAACGCTTGCTGCGAAACATATATTCAATTCTTTGCGCACTGCCATGTAGCTCTTGTTGCCGCTCTAACTCGCCTTGGCTATTGGCGCGTGCCGTGGTTTGGCTATGCAACCAATGCGCCCGTATGCTGATATATTGATTCCATTGCCAATTCACATCTTGCCCCACTACGCGGTTATAGCCTCGCTCGAGATAATCGCGATCTGAAAATAAGGCGCCAATTTTCAGATCCGCCAAAGCAAAACGGGCATGACCTATGCTGACCATGGAGGAAGGCTGGGTGGCTAATAAGGTCCAATTTTGTAGTTAGAAAAAAAGTAAAAACATATTTGGAATGCTGAAAGCACCATGCCAAATCGCTAATGCTAGGGGTATAGACAGGTATATTTTGCGGTGGATTACTATCGGCGAGATAAGGAAATAAATCGGCATTATTTAAAAAGAATGCGCGCTCTTCTTCCATGGCACTCGCAAATTGGCGCCCTGCCGCGATTTTGGTGGTCAAGGTATTGTCGCCCACGCTAGGACGAAAACTTCCCTCTAGCACCACCGATTCATGGGGACGCATACTAAAATCAAGCACTTTAATCAAAGGCTTTTGCGGGCGAATCTCTTCCGTTTCTTGCAGCGCGGTTTTTAATTCCAATGGAGCATTACGTACCACTGGCCAAAATTCTCGGAGGGCGATATCGTTCGTGACACACAAATAGCAATCTTGATTGCGCACTAATGGCAAGCTCCGTAAATGCCATTCCTTATTACGAACATATTTGCGCATCACCACTAAACGCCAATTTTTTTCTTGCTTACCAAATTGCAATTGCGACAAGGGGATTTTTAATTCGGCACTCCAGCCATGTTGATCTTGCTGCGCCGCACCCTCAAAGGAAAAATCGGGGGTGAAATCCCAGCGCTGGCCGTCGCTATAAAACAAGCCGTCAGCCAACACGCCGTTGGCGTTGATCATAAAAAATTGGGAGGATTTGCCGCTATCGAGCGGATCGATAAAGACGGCAAAGCTATCATCTTGCTGGTCGATCCGATCACGCCGACCATAATTAGCACGAATATCTGCCGGATTAGGGTCAAGCGCCCTGAGACCAATATATAAAAACTCTTTATCGTGGGCTAGCATCACTTCAGTTGGCACCACCGCTGCGCCTTCTGCCCCCGGCATCAATGCCACAAAATCCCGCAAACCAAATACCAGCAGCCAAACCGAATCATTTAATTTGCCATCTATTTCTGGCCGCAATTGGGGTTCATGAATATCGGCTGCCGCTTGATAAATCGGAATCATCTCTTGTGCAGACGCACGCGTTGCCAGTGCGCAGCACAGCATCAAACAGCAGAGGATAGGCAGGACGCGTGGCATAGGCTTTGCCCAGAAAAACAATCACACATCGTCAAGTTAGCACACAAATTCGCTACTGACTGTACTCCTCGCAGCATGCGCATAGGTGTGTGCTTAGGCGTGTGCACTATTTGTGACGTTGGAAGCAAGTTGGAAGCGTTATCGATGCAGGCCGACCACCGTTCACCGCCAAGATAATGACCTCGTATCCGACGCTTGAGCCTGCGTTTTCAGCAGTTT
>JACPVY010000549.1 GCA_016197345.1 Burkholderiales bacterium | reverse complement strand
GGCGGGCAATAAAGACAAGGCTGTGCAAATTGATGCGGCGAAATTTATGGCGTTTAGCTATTGCGTGACAAATCGGAACGCATTGTGCCGCCAACAATTTGAACGTGCCCTGAAGTTAGATCCAAGTTTTGACTTGGCTGCTGGAGAAAAAGGCCACCCACTATGGGGGCCAGTATTTTTGAAGGCAAAAAAAGGGAAATAAAAAAGGCCGCATTTGCGGCCTTTTTGCTTGCAGGCAGAGTCAGCCTTTGCCGTAGTTTTAGCGTGTTGGGATCGCGCCTGACCGCTTATCCACGTATCAGTGCGGTGCGACAACGCTATGCGCCACCTGATGTATGTCAATTTCAAATTAGATTGCAATATGGCAAATTCAAAACAAGTAGTGGATAAAGTTGCTATCACCTCATATATCTTGATGGCGGCTGGTTTGTTTGCAGTGCTCGCCAAGGGCTTGCTTGCTGCATTATTTGCTGGTTTATTGGTGTATTCCCTCATTCATTTAATCGCGCCTAAACTGAGTCAAAAAATCAGTGGGGAAAAGTCAAAAGTGGTTGTGGCGGCGCTATTGGGTGTCGTCGTCATTACCGCACTTAGCCTTGCTACTTGGGCGATGATTTCGTTTTTTAAGAGCGATGCGGGCAATATGCATACGCTATTGCAAAAGCTAGCGGATATGATCGCTGCTTCGCGCCACCAGTTTCCTGAATGGTTGGTCGATAAGTTACCCGTTGATGCGGATGAAATGAGTAAGCAGATTGCTGATTGGGTGCGCGAGCATGCGGTCGAGGCAAAAACGATAGGCGCAGAGGCGGGACGTACGGCCGCCCATATCTTGCTAGGGATGATCATTGGCGCGATGGCAGCGCTAGGCGATGCGCGCCCTGCACATAGCCATAAACCGCTAGCGGGCGCCTTGATTGCGCGTATCTCGCATTTAGCGCAGGCATTTCGCAATATTGTTTTTGCGCAAGTGTGGATTTCGGCAATCAATACGGCGATCACAGCGGTGTTTATCTTAATTGTGATGCCGATGGTGGGAATTAAGTTGCCATTAGCTAAGACCTTGATTGCCCTGACCTTTTTTGCTGGCTTATTGCCTGTGGTGGGCAATTTGATTTCAAATACCGTGTTTGTAATCGTTGGCTTATCTGTCTCGCTCAATGCGGCGATAGCGGTGCTGGTCTTTATGATCGTGATTCACAAGTTGGAATATTTTTTGAATGCGCGCATTATCGGCTCGCATATTCATGCCAAATCGTGGGAGCTATTGGTCGTGATTTTGGTGATGGAAACTTGTTTTGGCATGCCGGGTGTGATCGCTGGCCCCGTGTTTTATGCCTATCTGAAAAAAGAATTGATGCAGTTGGAATTAATTTAGCGTGAAAACGCAGACATAAAAAAAGACGCCGTAGCGTCTTTTTTTATGTCTGCGACTTAGTTCGGCTTATACCGAGAACGATGAACCACAGCCACAGGTAGAGGTTGCTTGCGGATTTTTGATGACGAATTGCGCGCCTTCTAGGTCATCTTTGTAGTCGATTTCTGCGCCGACTAAATATTGATAACTCATCGCATCAACTAGCAACTGCACGCCATTTTTGATCATCGTCGTGTCATCTTCGTTGACGACTTCATCAAACGTAAAGCCGTATTGGAAACCAGAGCAACCACCGCCTTGCACAAACACGCGCAATTTCAAATCGGGATTACCTTCTTCTTCGATCAGTTGCGCGACTTTGTTGGCGGCGCTATCAGTGAAAACAATTGGATCAGGCATTTCAGCAACGGCATTCATAAAGGCACTCCTAGCAGAGAATAGATGGGGGCATTATAGCCCTAGTTGTCAAGTCACGCTTTGCCGCTAGAGGCTGCCAGCTTGAGCACGGGTTCGGCTGCTTGTTCGCCGTTGCCGTGGGTCAGCTTACCGGCAACCAAGGCACCGCCATGCATTTCCAGTGTTTTATACGAGACATCACCACGGATGCGTGCTTTAGGCTGTAATTCAAGCAAATCCGTCGAATGCACGGGGCCAATGATTTCGCCATTGACCACCAAGTGCGCGCCGCGTACTTCGCCTTCAATCTTAGCTTGCTCAGAGATGACGAGCATGCTCGCTTCGCCTTCGTCGCCAATCACATTGCCTGTGATATGGCCGTCGATGCGCAAACCGCCTTTGAAATGAATATTGCCCTCGATCCGGGTTGAGGCACCGATCAAACTGTCGATGGTATTTTTATGGGAGCGTCCAAACATGGTGACATCCTTAGAGATTGGCTGATTGCTGAGTGCGCAGCTGGCCTTTTTCGAGGACGCGCGCTTGAACCGTTTTGACCGTCCATCCGTCGGGGATGGTCAAAATGCCTTCCAGTCGCTGGTAATGTTTGAAGCTGATTTTGTACTTGTCAGCGTCGTTGGACTTGGCATCGGGGAACAGCATCATAACACTTTTGCCGTTCTGTAGCCCGCTGATTGATAGTTGCACATTGCCGTCAAATTGTACGTCACCTTTTCCGCCTTGCATTACCCGTAGGCGAT
>JACPVY010000045.1 GCA_016197345.1 Burkholderiales bacterium | reverse complement strand
TTTTGATCTGCTGGATATCGAGACTATTCATGATGTGATTGTGAATCCGATTCGGTTAAGGACAGTGCGGTTAAAGACGGTTCAGTTAAAGACTTAACGGCTTTTTCGAGGATGCGAATTTTCTCACGCATTGCCGCTAAATTGCGCACTATTGCAGCAGATTTTTCCCAATCTGCATTTTTTGCCAACGGAAAGATGCCGGTATATTGGCCAGCTTCTAAAATTGACCGGGTAACCATGCTACCGGACGAGATATGCACATGGTCAGCGATCTGCAAATGCCCTAGCACCATCGCGGCACCACCAAAGGTGCAATATTTGCCAATATTGGCGCTACCGGCGACACCGACGCATCCCGCCATCGCCGTGTGGGCGCCAATGCGGCAGTTATGGCCAATTTGGATCAGATTATCGAGTTTGACCCCATCTTCGATGATGGTATCGGCCATCGCGCCACGGTCGATACAAGTATTGGCGCCAATTTCGACGTCATCGCCGATCACAACCCGCCCAACTTGTTCGATTTTGATATAGGCACCCGCTTCATTGGCAAAGCCAAAGCCATCGGCACCGATCACTGCACCTGAGTGCAAAATTCCGCGCGCGCCAATTTCACATTCGGCGTGAAAGCTGACATTGGCATATAAACGAGTGCCAGCACCTATCTTAGCGTTGCGGCCAACAAAACAACCCGCATCAATCCGCGCGCCAGCGGCCACCACGACGCCTTCTTCGAGGGTGGCATGGGGGCCGATCAAAGCGCTTGGATCAACTTGCGCGCTAGCATCCACATAGGCGGTGGGATGAATACCGACGCGCGACGCGCCCATGGCCCGCTCGCGCGCACGCGCAAACCACTGCGAAGCACGGGCAAAATAAGCATAGGGATTATCGACTACGATGCGCGCGCCAGCATATTCGCCACCGAGCAATTGATTTTCTTTGGGCGACAAAATCAGCGCTGCGGCACGACTTTGCTGTGCGGCAGCGCGAAATTTGACGCTGGATAAGAATGTAAGATGCTGACTATTGGCCTCTTGCAGAGGCGCGATACCGATCACTTCGGTCTCGGGATTTCCCTGCAACTGCCCACCTAAATGCGCTACTAATTCCTTCAGAGCAGTTGCCATACC
>JACPVY010000044.1 GCA_016197345.1 Burkholderiales bacterium | reverse complement strand
ATTCTTTTGGCGCTGCTGCCATTTCTGCTATCACTTCTTCACGGCCGTCAAATAGATTGAGAACGTCCTCAATATCTTGGCTACTCATTGGATCGTCCTGCCCACGACCAATATAGGCGACCAATTTTGTAGCAAGGAAATATTCCGGTTTGATGAGGCGTATTGTCAAATTTGCGGAGAGCACAAAGGGGTCGGCAGTGCGCAATGCATCTGTATACCAAGGATTTGAAAACCCGAGAATTGCTGGATCATCTGGCATGAAATCAACCCTCAATTTCCCAAGCTTCATGGCACATTGAGGCATAGATCCAGCATCTAGGCCTACCTCTTTGAATCCTTTTTGCTGAAGCTCTTCACGCAATTGATACCACTCACGCACACTAAGTACATGAACAATTAAATCAACATCTTCGGTGTGCCTCACTCCGGCTTTAGTAACTTCATCCGTCAGCAATAACGCCGTGGTGCATCCGCCAACAAATGCCATTTCTTGCAACAGCTCCGGCCCCAGTTTTGTCGCAACTAAGGCGATCATGTTTTTGTGTTCGTCCGCTTGATTCATTTTCCAATTTCCAACATGAGGGCCAATTGTTCGGCTGCGACTTTTCGTTCACGCGCAAGTCCTAAACGCAATGAATCCGTCAATGCCAATAGTCCGTACAAATAAGGATCACGCTTAGCGGCATAGGGAACAGATTTGAATAAAGGGCTGATGGACTCACCACGCGTGTTTCCACGCGCATCCGGCCAAACTGGCGCAACATCACCACCACTCATTAATTTACCTTGTAGTACGGGCGCAGCCCAAGCTGTAGCAATCCCGCGTACTAATCCAGCCGTTTTTGCAGGAAATACATAGCGCAGGCCATGCACCAAAAATTCTTGCAAGGAATCTCGGTTGACCCGCGGCACATTGCTTGTACGGTCTGGCTTTGCCAACACCACTTCATAACACCGCTTTAAAGAGACACTGACTTCGGACTTACTTATACCAGTGGAAACTGCCAATTCGCGTAAGCTGTATTGCTGCAAAAAACTTTCATCCAGTGATTTGATTGCTGATACTTCGTCTTGTCGCGCTACATTGACGAGTAAGCGTTGGGGGGCATTCAGGCTGAGAATTTCGTTGCTATTGACCAGTTCGGGATCGAGCAACAAATCATCCTCTTCCCAGTCTTTCCATTTCACACCAAGGTACAATGGTATGCTTTTTTCTTGTAGTGAAAGGCTGAGTATTTTCAACAGTAGCAATATATCTTGACTTTTCATTTTTTTACCTTTGCCATGTCCTGCGTCCATGGATCAAGGACAGCGTAAAAGATGAAGCCATATTTTGTCAAGACAATTTCCCTTTCACACTGATTAAAACCCAAATCAACGGTCTATAACTTCCCCACCATGATCACCGCCACCAGCCAACACAGCCTCTCCATCTTGCGCGATGCCAGCCAAATGGGTTGGCATATGATTCCTCTATTGCTGGTCGTGATCTACGCCTATGCGCGTGAGGCGGATGAGGGCAATTGGCCACGCGTACTCGCTGCGCTAGCGTTTTGGGGCATGGATTGGATCAATGAAATCATCAATGGCTTGGTGTTCCATTTTTCTGGCTATGCGCCGATCTGGGGCATAGGCCATCCGTCGTCGCTATTGATCTTGATGGGTTTGAATATCGAGATTTGTTTTAACTTTGCGCTGATGGGCTTAGCGGCCACCATGCTCATTCCCAAGCAGCGTGATTTACGCATTTTAGGCATCAATAACCGCTGGTTTTGTGCGGTGGCGAATGCCTTGCTATGCGTGCTGGTCGAGCTGGCTTTGCACTCGTTTGGCATGCTGGTGTGGGAATGGCCGTGGTGGAATGCAACGCATCCGCTACCGATTTTCTTATTCGGTTATCTGCCATTTTTTGTCGTCGCCTATTGGGTGTATGACATGGAAAGCCGCAAACGCCAGATCGCAGTGGTGGCAACGATTTTTAGCATCGCGGGTATAGCGGGCGGCAGTTTTTGGGCGTTGGGGTGGATTTAAATTCAAGCCACACTCATTTGTTTAGCGCGCAATAAAAACGGGAACCGCAGTTCCCGTTTTTATTTGGCATCAACTTATTACACTACTTTATTATTACGCCACTCTATCGCTCTTCACCGCTTGCCCAAAC
Source organism: Burkholderiales bacterium (assembly GCA_016197345.1). Taxonomy (GTDB): domain Bacteria; phylum Pseudomonadota; class Gammaproteobacteria; order Burkholderiales; family Burkholderiaceae_D; genus JACPVY01. Next base: position 7,799 of record JACPVY010000044.1, on the reverse strand, counting down.
AAGGCCAGCAAATGCGCTTCCTTGTCTTTCGCTGCTTTCACATGGCGTTCCTTGACGTGGCCATAGCCGCGGATGTCTTCGGGAATGCTAGCAATTGCTACCGCTTGCGACAGGTTTTCTGCCGTTAGCTTAGGCAAGATGGCGCTGATGTTTTCGCGGTATTGCACGATCAAGGCGCGTTCCATTTTGCGCTCTTCGGTGTAGCCGAAAATATCGAACATGCCGCCGCGCAAGCCTTTGAAGTTGGCCATGAATTTGAAAGCTTTCAACATCCAGCTACCAAATTCTTGCTTGATCAAATGGCCCTTGGCGTCGCGCTTGGCAATTGCTGGCGGTGCTAAGTGGAATTTGATTTTGTAATCGCCTTCAAACATGCCCGCGATTTTCGCTTCCAACTTGCCATTGCTATGCAAACGCGCGACTTCGTATTCATCTTTATACGCCATCAATTTGAAGTAATAGCGTGCGACTGCTTCGGTCAAGCGCAGGTTTTTGCCGCCGAACTTGCTTTCCGCTGCTTTGACTTGCTCGACTAATTGCGTGTATTGGTTAGCGTATGCAGCGTCTTGGTAATCGGTCAAAAACTCGACGCGTTTTTTGATGATTTCATCCAAGCTTTGCGGCCGTTTCAGTTCGATCACTTGCGCTGGTGTGGTACGTTTCACTAGCGGCCCCAAGTGAAGGAGTTTTTGTTGAAATCAATCGAAACGCCATTGAGTTCAATCGCGCGCATGATAGCTTTTTCGGACAGTGGGACACGTCCTTTTTGCCACGCATAGCCAAGCATGAACATATTGGTGGCGATATTGTCGCCCATCAGCGCGGTAGCGATTTGGCCTGCGTCGATGAAATCAACATTATTCGCACCGCAGGCTGCGCGGATATTCGCTTCTGCGCTTTCGCCGGGGAATTGCCAGTTTGGATTGCGCACAAAGGCGGCGGTCGGTGCGCCAGTGCCATTGACAACGGCAAAGGTGCGCCCCTCGCCCATGCGCGAGAGGGCATCGCGGCTGGTGGTGACGATCATGTCGCAGCCGATCACCAAATCCGCCATACCTGTCCCCACGCGGGTGGAGTGGATGTCCGCTTGCGAATCGGCTAAGCGCACATGCGACATCACCGGGCCGCCTTTTTGCGCCAGACCGCTCATGTCGAGCACGGAAGAACCCTTACCTTCCAAATGCGCGGCGACCGCCAAAATCTGGCCGACCGTGACCACGCCAGTGCCGCCGATACCCGTGACGACGATGCCATATGGCTCGCTAGTCGATGGCAAGATTGGTTCTGGCAATTGGCTAGCGGGGCCGCTCTTGTCGCCCATCGTGACTTTGGCGGGCTTTTTCAATTGACCGCCTTCCACCGTCACAAAACTTGGGCAAAAACCGCGCACGCAAGAATAATCCTTGTTGCAAGACGATTGGTTGATTTGGCGCTTGCGACCAAAATCGGTTTCTAGCGGCTCGACTGACAAGCAATTCGATTGCACGCTGCAATCGCCACAGCCTTCACACACCGCTTCATTGATGACGGCGCGCTTCGCTGGATCAGGGAATTTACCGATTTTCCGGCGACGGCGTTTTTCAGAGGCGCAGGTTTGATCGTAAATCATGGCAGAGACGCCCGGCATTTCGCGCAATTCGCGCTGCACTGCATCTAACTCATTGCGATGGCGCACGGTAACGCCCGCTGCCCATGGGTAATCGGCCGGGTATTTTTCTGGATCATCGGTGACGACGATAATCGGCTTCACGCCTTCAGCGGCGATTTGGCGCGAAATGGTCGCGGGGTCGAGCGGGCCATCGACGGTTTGCCCACCCGTCATCGCGACTGCATCGTTGTACAAAATTTTGTAGGTGATATTCACCTTGCCAGACACCGCTGCGCGAATCGCTAGCGTGCCGGAATGGTAGTAAGTGCCATCGCCCAAGTTGGCGAAAATATGCTTTTCATTGGTGAACGGTGAATGGCCAACCCAAGTGACGCCTTCGCCGCCCATGTGGGTGAAGGTATCGGTTTCGCGGTCCATCCACTGCACCATGTAGTGGCAACCGATACCCGCGAGCGCGCGGCTGCCTTCAGGCACCACGGTTGAGGTGTTGTGCGGGCAACCGGAGCAGAAATGCGGCACACGGTCTTTTTCCTTGTCTGGCTTAGCGTTGAAGTTTTTCAACACTTCTTCTTTGGCTTCGAGGAAGGAAATCCGCTCATGCACGCGTTTGGCGACCGGGTGATCGCCGCAATAGTGGTCGATACGCTTAGCGATAGCGCGTGCGATTTGCGCTGGATTGAGTTCGTAAGTAGCGGGCAGCAGCCAATTGCCGTGGCCGGTTTACGGGTTATTACTCCATTCGCCGGTATCGTCAAACTTGCCGACCACGCGTGGACGCTGGCCGTCTGGCAGGTTGTATAGCTCTTCTTTTAGCGCATATTCCAAAATCTGGCGCTTTTCTTCGACGACGATGATTTCTTCTAGCCCTTGCGCAAAAGCGTGTACGCCTTCTGCTTCAAGCGTCCATGTCATGCCGATTTTGTAGAGACGAATGCCGATGTCTTTTGCGACTTCTTCGTCGATGCCGAGATCGGCTAGCGCTTGGCGCGTATCGAGGTAGGATTTACCAGCGGTGATGATGCCGATTTTGGCTTTTGGGCTGTCCCAAATAATCTGGTTGAGCTTGTTCGCGCGCACATAGGCGAGTGCCGCATACCACTTGAAATTACTCATGCGGTCTTCTTGCTCTAGCACTGAATCCGGCCAACGGATATTCATGCCGCCCGCAGGGATTTCGAAATCTTCTGGGATGATGGTTTGTACGCGATCTGGATCAAAATCCACCACCGCGCCAGATTCGACGATATCGGTGACACACTTCATCGCTACCCACAAGCCGGTATAGCGGCTCATCGCCCATGCATGCAAGCCGTAGTCGATGTATTCCTGCACCGATGATGGGAAGAGCACGGGCATACCCCACGCTTTCAGCACATGTTCGCTTTGATGCGCGGTGGTGGACGATTTAGCGGCGTGATCATCACCCGCTAACACCAATACGCCACCATGCTTAGCCGTGCCCGCCATGTTCGCATGCTTGAAGACGTCGCCGCAGCGATCCACACCCGGACCTGTGCCGTACCACATCGCAAACACGCCGTCATATTTCCCTTGGGGGAATAAATCCGCTTGCTGCGTGCCCCAAACGGCGGTCGCGGCTAAATCTTCATTGATACAGGGATGGAATTTGACATGATGCGCATCGAGATGCTTTTTCGCTTTCATCGCCGTCATATCGACCGATGTCAGCGGTGAGCCACGGTAGCCGGTGATGTAGCCAGCCGTATTCAAGCCCGCTTTCAAATCACGTTCGCGCTGCAACATCGGCAGGCGAATCAAAGCTTGGGTGCCAGTGATAAAGGCACGACCACGCTCTAGCGTGTATTTGTCATCGAGGGAAATGTCCTCCATCAGCGCGCGCTGGCTGGGGGTAATCGGTGCATTCATGGGGTCTCCGTGATCTGTCTCATTGGCTGCGGCAAGGCAACTGGCTCGCTCATTTCATATCGCCCATCGTTTGCTTAAACGCTGGCGAGAGTCAGTGCAAAACGACGCTTTGTGAGCGTCGTTTCAATTGCCGCCATTTTAGACTCTTTCCACTAGCACCGTGAAGGCATTGCAGAGGAAAAGTAGATTTGGTGGAAAAATTGCGCTGCTGAAAGAGAAAATCCGAGAAAATGCGGCGAAACCCATGCTTTTTTCCCTGTCTTTGGCACAAAACAGGAGTTTCTTGGGCGCGCATGGCAACGCCCAAACGATCTGATGGCCTTACGGCGCGATATTGCTCTCACCCGGCAGCAAAGTATTGGCCGCTAATGGCTCGAGCTTACCGATGCGCTCGTAGTAAGGCGTAAAGTCAGGCGCGGTGTCGTCAAACAGCTGTTGGAAGCTATTGATGACGAAATAGGTTTCTTGGTACGAGTCGATTTTGTATAGCGTTTGCAGCACGCGTTCGACGTTAAAGGCAACGCGCAATGGTTTGTCGCTGGTCAAGCAGTATTCGACTTCACCGCCCGACGACAAAATCCCCGCGCCGAAAATGCGCAAGCCATCTTTGCTTTGGATCAAGCCAAATTCCACCGTGTACCAGTAGAGGCGAGCGAGCATATCAAGGCCGCCTAGTTTCATCGCCTTCAAACCACCCTTGCCATAGTCTTGCATATGCTTGGCGAAGATAGGGTTCAATAGCAAAGGTACGTGGCCAAAGAAATCGTGGAAAACGTCTGGTTCGACGATGTAATCGAACTCTTCCGGGGTGCGCAGCCAGACGGAAACCGGGAAGCGGCAATTGGCGAGGTGCTCAAAAAATGCTTGTTCAGGAATCAAGCCCGGCACGGCTACCAATTCCCAACCTGTCGCCTTGCCGAGCGCAATATTGGCCTTAGCAAAATCAGGGATGCCATCGGCGGCGTCAAGCGACGCTAAGCCTTCGATAAATTCCTCACAAGCGCGGCCCGGCAGCAATTTCAATTGACGCTGATACAGCTTGCGCCACAGTGCATGTTCTTCTTCGGTATAGGCGGCCCAATCTTGCTGCACCACATAGCGGGAATCTGCCTTGCTATAGTCGCCGCGTAGGGCGCCGCTATCGGATTTGGTGGCTACTTTGGCAAAAAAGTCGTCAGTGCTGACGGTGGCTGCGCTATTCATGATCGTTCTCGCTGCAAATAAAGGGAATGCTCAAGGATACTTGCTTTTTTGGCTAAAGACGGCATCGCGACACGCTAGCGTCGCCATCTTTAGCCATGATGCACTAGCGCATTACGCTGGTGTGGTTTCATCTTTCAACACACCGCGACGGATTTGATCGAGTTCGATCGACTCAAACAGTGCGCGGAAATTACCTTCGCCAAAACCTTGATCGCCTTTGCGTTGGATGATTTCAAAGAAGATAGGGCCGATCACGGTTTGGGTGAAGATTTGCAATAGCAATTCGCGTTTGTTTTCGCTGCTATGGCCGTCGATCAAAATCCGCAAGCGACGCAATTCGTCGAGTTTTTCGCCATGGCCGGGCAGGCGCTTGTCGATCAAATCGTAGTAGGTTTCGATGGTGTCTTGGAACACGACGCCGCCAGTTTTCATGGTTTGTACCGAGCTATAAATGTCGTCGGTACCGAGCGCGATGTGCTGGATACCTTCGCCATGGTATTGCTCGAGGTATTCGGCGATTTGCGATTTGTCATCCGAGGATTCATTGATAGGAATACGGATTTTGCCGCAAGGTGAGGTCATTGCTTTCGATTTTAGGCCAGTCATTTTGCCGTGGATATCGAAGTAACGAATTTCGCGGAAATTGAACAAGTTTTCGTAGAATTCAGCCCATTCTTTCATGCGGCCACGATGCACGTTATGCGTCAGGTGGTCGATGTAAGTCAGGCCATTGCCGACTGGATTGGCTTCGACACCGGGAATAGCGACGAAATCGACGTCGTAAATGCTGATGTCACCAATCGAACCAGCGGGCACGCCTTTTGCGGCGTTTTTGCCCTTCCAGCGATCAACAAAATACAGCAAGGAATCACCAACGCCTTTGATCGCTGGAATATTGAGTTCCATCGGACCGTTTTTATTGTCGAAGCCCCATGCACCGAGTTCCAAAGCGCGTTTGTACGCATACGCAGCGTCGTCAACCCGGATCGCAATCGCGCACACCGATTGGCCATGCAAACGCGCAAAGCGCTGGGCGAAGGAATCAGGTTCAGCATTGATGATGAAGTTGATATCACCTTGACGATACAAGGTCACATCTTTATGACGATGGCGAGCAATCGCGGTAAAACCCATTGTTTCGAACAGGGCGCCTAAGGCTTTTGGATCGGGTGCGGCGTACTCGACAAACTCAAAACCGTCGGTGCCCATTGGGTTTTCCCAAGTTTGAAATTCCATTGTCATGCTCCTCAAATGTAGTGTGGGTGCCGCGCGGCTTGCCACGAATTCTGTTCAGGTCGCCTCTGTACAAGACTGGTAATGCTGAGTGGTGTGATGGCCCCACTTAGTTGCGGAACAGTATAGTCGCTAGCCCCAAGCAGAATATTGCAAATAATTCCCGTAATTCGACTATTTCAGCAATAAAATTGCGCAATATCAAAAAAATTGAGGGAAAAATGGCCAAAATATCGCTTGACAAAACAGACCGCAAAATTTTGGCAATTTTGCAGGCGGATGGCCGCTTATCGAATCAAGAAGTGGCGGAAAAAGTCAGCCTATCGCCCTCACCTTGTTTGCGCCGGATTAAGCGCTTGGAAGAAGCGGGCGTGATTCGCCAATACGTCGCGCTGTTAGCGCCGGATAAAATCGGCCTTGGCTTGCTGGCCTATGTGAATGTGCGCTTGGAAAAGCATAGCGACGCCCTGCCCGCTAGCAATGCCCGAGCAGGCAGTAGCGCCAATTCGCCACGCGCTGATTTCGCCGCCTCGGTCGCGAATTGGCCGGAAGTGGTGGCTTGCTATGCGATGACGGGGGAAATGGATTATCTGCTGCGTGTCCACGTCGAAGACATGGAACATTTTTCGCGCTTTATGATGGGTACGCTACTCAAACATCCGGCGGTGCTCGATGTGAAATCGAGCTTCGCGCTACAACGGATTAAGGATACGACGGCCTTGCCGTTGGTGTAGCCTGCATCAGCGAACACAGGCGCTGATGCAGGGCATCGTCCAAGTCCAGCTTTTGCTGCAATTTGGCGCGCATATAGTGCTCGCTATACAGCGCTCGTGGGCTGCAACTCAGTGACAACCCGCTCCGGGGCGACAAACTCCCCCGGAAAGACCACATACGGCTGCCATTGCGGATCGGCCAGCAGCGTTAACATCGCCGGATCAGGCGCGGTGCGCGCCCACTCGAAGGCAAAGGTATCCGGCACCACATCGGCGATCAACCAGCCAGTATTGCTCGGTTTCAGCGCTTCGTTTTCAGCCATGATCAAACACACAGCAGCATGGGTAGGCACGCTAGGGCGCAAGTCACACAAGCAATGGCTAGGCATCAAGCGACAACCCGCACAACGCTCGCCCTGCGGTCCACCACGGGCGAGGAAGGGCTTGGTGCTACGCGCTAGGCGTGCGGTGCGTAGGCGGGAGACGGCGTGGGCTGGAGGGTTTGCGTTCATCGGGCTTTGGTCGGGATACCTTGCCGTGCATTGTAGGGGAAGATGGGCCTGTACTTACACTTTATTCACGCTAGGTGGCGCTTGGTTTTTGGCCGCAGCGCTATACTCAAACCAAATTCACTAGCCTCTAAATGTCATGGTTAACGATAGCGCCACCACGGATTTTCCAACTGCTTTGCAAACCGCTATAGCGCAGCTATATACGGTGTTCGGGCGCTACTCAGCACCGCAAACTGTACTCAACGTGTGCACTGCATGTTGCATGCGCCCGGAGCGCGAGTTGGAGATGCGTAGCACTCCTCTTAGCGAGCTGAGCGATAGACATTTTTATAGCTACAACGATGCCGCTATGCCAAAAGCGCAACCAGCAGATGAACTCAAATATTTTTTACCGCGTATGCTGGAATTGTTAGCGCAAGGCTGCGATTTGCACCATTCGCTTGAAATTACCTTGTTTCGCTTAGGGCAGTGTGAGCATAGTGCGTTTTCGCTAGAAGAACGCGCCGCTATCGACGCTTATGCACTCGCGTTTTTCGCCGATGGCCTCAGCCAATGGCCAAATCAAGCCAACCCTCGCTTCATGGGTGACGATGCGTTCAGTACGCTCTTGATGTTTGAAATCGGTGGCATTGCGATTGAACC
>JACPVY010000548.1 GCA_016197345.1 Burkholderiales bacterium | reverse complement strand
GGCAACCGACTATCCACTTCTCAAATTTTGCGCGACTATCCATTGATTGCACCCCCCATAAAATCAGACTCCACAAGGTGCTTCTTTTCAATGGCTTCTCTCATTAGCTCAAGTACATCGTAAAGCTCATCATCTGTGTTGCCGTAGACTGGAGCAGCATTCTCCGAGTATGAAACCGGCTTTCCGTCCTCATAATGAACCTCGTGAATCTGTCGCCATGGTTCATTATTTTCAGGGCAAACAAACTCTATTACACGATAGTTCCATGATTTTAAGCTCATTTCGCATCACCCCCGCTAAGGTCGGCTGGAGCAGCATAGGGCATGGCATCGCTTCCATCCCCGGCGTCAGCGTCTTCTATGGAAGCAATACGATATTCCTTGCGCGCAGTGCTGAGAGCGGCGTCATCTGCCATAGGCTCCGCGTCCATACCGACTTGCGAGCGGAGGCGCTCATCTTTACGAGCAAGACTTCCGGCTACTTGAAGTCCCGTAAGTGAGCAAACTTTTGCAGATTTTCCGCCAGTCCCTTCGCAGGTTGGGCAATCCACAGGGGCATCGTAATCATCTGGCCCAAAGCCATGGGTCATAACCGTGATTGTTCCTGATCCGTTGCAGTCAGGGCATTCCGGCACCACACCAGCAGCGGCGGGAGCCTCCTGATAGAGCGGAACCCAAGCGCCAGATTCCTTTCTCACTTGCTCGATGACAGAGTCGTGGATTGGCCCTTCATAGCCACCATCACTGCCTACCGGCCGATACCAGAACACAGCCTCCCCCTCGGGACGATGGGACAGGGCTTCACGGATGGCCGCCAACCTTGAATCGACTATCGCTGATAGCCTTGACGCCTCGTCCTCTTCACGACGGCCACTAGCATCGATCATGCTCGCAACGGCATTGCCATAATCGCAAATCAGCATCAAGAGTGCTTCGTTGTTCTGGCTCATTTATGCGCCCTCTTCTGGGTATCCGGCGGAGAAAAGTCCCATGGCGCCAATGGCATCTTTTCGCCAGTGGCTTTTTCTTTACGGTTGACGATGCGCCGCACGGCGAACCATCCATGACAAATCCTGTTGTATTGCCCGTGTGAGTTTTTATGCGCGTGGCACATAAACGGAACATTGTCGCTAACCGCTTTAATCACATCGCTCTGTGTCTGGGCGCATCCATTCGGCACTGTGCCGGCGCGAAAGGCGCAGGTCTTGCAGCGATCATCAGTCTCACCCTGTCTTGCCAGTGATGCGCACTCAAGATCAGCAAGGCGAGACATAATTGCGCCCATCTGTTTTCCTTCGGGGCTCACTCGGTGGTGGTCATGGGCCTCTTTCATGCTGCCTCCGATTCCGCAGTGATATTCTCTGCCACCCACTGGCGCATACGTGACCACCGTTCTTCTGGGGTCTCCCGGTGCCAAGCTGCTTCGTCGTTCTCGAAAACGATTTCGCGGGCCATGGCTTCGGCGATGCCAAATTTGCGAGAGACAGCCTCATAGTTCTCGGGG
>JACPVY010000547.1 GCA_016197345.1 Burkholderiales bacterium | reverse complement strand
GCAATGGCAGTTGGCGCATTGCGTAATTGCGCACGGTAAAAATCACAGGCTTGCGTCATTAAATCCGACAAAGCCATGCTTTGCGCCTGCATCGCGGCGCGTTGCGCGGGCGGGATTTTGTCGTCGGCATCGTCTGGCACCACCATGCCCACGCCTTGGGCCAAATCCTTCACGGCTTCGACAAAGCCCATGCCCGAATATTCGATCAAAAATCCTATCGCACTACCGTGCGCACCACAACCAAAGCAGTGATAAAACTGTTTCGCTGGGCTAACCGTAAAGCTAGGTGACTTCTCGCTATGAAATGGGCATAAGCCCATCAAATTAGCGCCACCTTTTTTCAACTGCACATAGTTGCCGACCACGTCAACAATGTCAACGCGGTTGAGCAAATCCTGAATGAAGGATTGAGGAATCACGCTGTCTTGATCACTTCATTAAGCTTTAGCGAGCGCTGCTTTGACCAAGCCAGATACTTTGCCCATATCGGCGCGGCCAGCCATTTTTGGCTTCAAAATCGCCACGACCTTACCCATGTCTTGCGGGCCAGTCGCACCTACTTCTGCCACAGCAGCGGCGATCAAATCATTGATTTCTTGCTCAGACAGCGAGGCTGGCAAATAGACATTCAACACTTCCAGCTCAGCTTTTTCGATATCAGCCAAATCTTGGCGACCACCTTGCTCAAATTGAACAATCGAATCTTTCCGCTGTTTGATCATCTTGGTGACGATATTGAGCACATCTTCATCCGTCACAACCACGCGCTCATCGACTTCTTTTTGCTTAATCGCTGCCGTCAGCATGCGGATAGTGCCCAGTTTGGCGCTATCTTTTGCGCGCATCGCTGTTTTCATGTCTTCAGTAATCTGATCTTTCAAACCCATGATATTTCCTTCAATGCTGTGAAATGGCAATTAATTGGCAATAAATTTTGGAACAACAAAAACCCGCTGCGGAAAAACCGGAGCGGGCACAGTGCGGCGCAAATCGCCATCACCGCGAATATCTCTACAGCGCGCTGCTATCAAGAGCAACGGCGCAAAAAACGATGGGACGGAAAAAGTGGAGAACACCTGGAATCAATCCAACGCGGGATTGAACAGGCTTT
>JACPVY010000546.1 GCA_016197345.1 Burkholderiales bacterium | reverse complement strand
GGCGATCTGTGTGGATTTTCAAAAAAAGGGGATGTACACAACGACCGACCAAGCTAGCCGCAGCTAGCTTGGGGCGCGTGCAAGAAGCTTAGCGTGCAGCTTACTTGGTCTTCGCTGCTTTTGCTAGCGCAGCGACGGCATCTTTCGAGCTCATGTTGGAATTCATGAACTTAGCGATGACGTCGGTGATTGCGCCTTGGGTCGCAGAGTGAACTGCCATACCGTGGGCGAACGATGGTTCGAGCGAGCCAGCTTTGCTGCTAGCGGCCATGTCATCCATCGATTTGGTCGCGCAAGCATCAAACTTGCCGCGTGGCACGTCTGGGCGCACAGGGATAGAACCTTTGTTCAAGTTGAAGACTTCTTGAAATTCTGGGCTCATGATGCTGGTGGCCAAGGCTAACTGACCTTTTTTAGCGTCAGCGGCTTTTTGATTGAACATCGCAAAAGAATCGATGTTGAAGGTGTAGGATTTTTCGGTGCCAGGTGCTGCTGCACACAAGAAATCTTTGCCTGGTACTTTGCCGGCGGCGGTAAATTCACCTTTCGCCCAGTCGCCCATGAATTGGAAACCTGCTTTGCCATTGATCACCATTGCGGTGGCGAGATTCCATTCGCGGCCAGCAGCGTCTTTGTCGATGTAGGTTTTGATTTTGGCCATGGTGTCAAACACTTTGACCATGGTTGGGCTGGTCAAGCTGGCTTGGTCGAGTTTCACCAAGGATTTGTCATAGAATTGCGCGCCGCCTACGCCCAATACGACCGATTCAAAAATGGTCGCGTCTTGCCATGGTTGACCGCCGTGCGCAATCGCAATCGCACCAGATTTTTGGATTTTGTCAGCAGCGACGAAGAATGCATCCCAAGTCGTTGGTACGCCATCTACGCCTGCTTTTTTCAACACTTCAGGATTTGCCCAGACCCAGTTCACGCGATGCACATTGACTGGTGCGGCGACATAGTGGCCTTTGTATTTCATGACGTCGGAAACGACTTTCGGCAAAATCGCATCCCATTTGCCATCTTTTGCTGCTTCATCAATATTGGCCAAGGTGCCTTCTGCACCCCATTCTTGAATCGATGGACCTTTGATTTGTGCGGCGGTTGGAGCATTGCCCGACATCACGCGTGCTTTCACAGCCGTCATGGCGTTTTCACCTGCGCCACCTGCAACGGCAAAATCTTTCCAGCCAAAGCCCTTGGCTTGCATGATCTTTTTCAGTTCGGCAACCGATTTTGCTTCGCCGCCCGAAGTCCAGTAATGCAACACTTCGACGTCAGCTGCGAAGGCATTGCTGGCAAGAACAACGCTGGTCGCCAAAACGATAGATTTCAATTTCATCTCCAAACTCCTGATTATGTGAACACGCAAAGGGTACTTCGGCTATCGCACGAAGTAGTTTATTTATTTACAGCCTAGCTTGAGCTGGGTCTGCAATCCTTGGCTGGCATCAATTTGACGCTAGCTTTTTTAACGCCTGCAGGTTTTTTGTGTTGCAGTGAAGCTATGGTAGTCAAACTACGTTAAAATTGCAATAGATTTTGTCGTAATACTACATTTTGAATTTACTTAGTGTAAACTGCAGGCTGAAACAGATTTCTTGGGCGCTACAACCAGTGCTAGCGCCCGCAGATCGTGTGTTTGTGGCTTTGCTTGGTTGATCTTAGGTGATCTGATCGAGTTAGGGCCAAGTGCGTTGTTTTACTCCATTGGCATGGCGTAGTGTTACCCCCCCCTAGATATTTAGCCATGCATAGATGTAGAAGAAACGGCAATGACGTATGAGTAGCACAAATGCATAGACTTTTATCGACTTTAATAATGACAACATCATGACAACTATAACTTTGGATGCGAACGCTAGTGTGAGCGAAAGTGCGGATGAGACGATGCAAGGTGTTAGCGCAGGTTTAGTTAACGCAGGTTTATATAGCGATGGGCCGCGCTTATTGGCCGATGTCGGCGGCACCAATGCACGCTTTGCGCTCGAGGCCGCAAGTGGGCAATTTGAATCTGTCATCGTCTTGCCTTGCGCTGCCTATGCTAGCCTCGCCGAAGCGATGCGTGCTTATCTGGCGCAAGTTGCCGAAGGTAAGACTAGCCTAGCGATTCGCCATGCCGCAATTGCGATTGCCAATCCAGTCGATGGCGATTGGGTGCAAATGACCAACCATCACTGGGCGTTTTCGGTCGCTGAATTGAAAAAGGAAATGGGGTTTAGCACGCTATTAGTGGTGAATGATTTCACCGCCTTGGCACGGGCCTTGCCACATTTGGCGCCGGAGCAAAAACAGCAGGTGGGCGGTGGTGTTGCGCGTGCTGGTGGTGTGCTGGGCTTGATCGGTGCTGGCACAGGCCTTGGGGTGTCGGGCATGGTGCCCGCGGGGCGGCATTGGATCGCCTTGCAAAGCGAAGGCGGGCATGTGACGTTTGCGCCATCGAATGAGCGTGAAGTGGCGATTTTGCGTTTCGCTTGGCAAGAGTTTGAGCACGTCTCTGCCGAACGTTTGCTATCAGGTGTGGGCTTGGAATTAATTTATCGCGCGTTGGCGGCGATCGATGGTGTTGCGAGTGAAAACTTGAGCGCGCCAGAGATTTCGCGTCGCGCACAGGCTGGTGAATGCGCAATATGCGATGAAACGATAGAAGTCTTTTGCGCTATGTTAGGCACTATCGCTGGCAATATTGCTATCACACTGGGGACGGTTGGCGGGCTGTATATCGGTGGCGGAATTGTGCCACGTTTGGGTGAACGTTTTTTTCAGTCCTCGTTCCGCAAGCGCTTTGAACAAAAAGGGCGCTTTTCCAGTTATTTAGCGCAAGTGCCAACATTTGTTATTACCGCGCAATATCCCGCATTTTTGGGGGTGTCGGCGATGCTTGCCGAAGAATTAGAATAATTTCCGAAGTTTTATCTATTTAACCATTCAAGCGCTATTCACCAGCGCTGCCATTTGTGTAAATTGATTTGCCGCGCCACCCTAGTTTGGCGCGGCGGATTGTCGTGCGTAAAAAATGCGCAAAAAAATATGTCGCTGCTGCAAGATTCGAGTACAATACGCGCAATTGCCTGTTTTATCCTTGGTGAAATATTTTTCTTGCATCATTCAGTTGTAGAAAACTTGAATAAATCCTAGTTTTAAATGCAAGTACATTTCACTATTGGCTCACGAGGCGTACCTAGTAATCGCAGCGCTGGCGAACTTCCTCAAAGAAGCACTGAATTCCCACGTTGCAAGTCCCGCTCATGAAAGCACCTGCCACCTTGACCCTGTGTCAGTGTTGGTAAGCGGCACGTCCGCATCGCCCTGCGGGTAAATTTTATCCCACGAAAGTCGAAGTAGAATACACGGCAACATGTTCAATATCATTCCTTGCCGAACAATTTGTTCTTGCAAGTGAATTGCAATGTGCGCCATGTTGCCCAACTTTTGTGTTGTGTTGCAGTCATGGACGAACGAGTGTCCCCATCTCGTGTCCCCTTCTCTTTTGATTCGTGAATGATTCGCGATTTTTTCAATAAGTTTGAGTGACGAATGAAAACTGCTGAGGCTAAAAAAGTCCTCGAAACGGCCTTGCTATGTGCGCAAGAGCCATTGTCTTTGCATACGCTACGTAAGCTGTTTATGGAAAATGGTGTGAGTAGTGGTGGCATTGGGCCGGATTCAATCAAGTGGATGCTAGAAGAATTGCGCCGCGATTGGGCCGATAAAGGGGTGGAAATCGTCAATTTATCGACTGGCTGGCGTTTTCAAAGCCGACCCGAAATGAAGCAGTATTTAGATCGTTTGCATCCAGAAAAACCGCCAAGATATTCGCGCGCTACGCTAGAGACCTTGGCGATCATCGCTTATCGGCAGCCAGTGACGCGCGGCGACATCGAAGAGATTCGTGGGGTGGTGGTGAATTCGCAGACGATTAAGATGCTAGAAGAGCGCGGTTGGATCGAGGAAGTCGGGCATAGAGATGTAGTTGGTCGCCCAGCTTTGCTAGCGACAACCAAGCAATTTTTGGATGATCTTGGCTTGTCGTCTTTATCGCAATTGCCGCCGCTGCAACAAGTAACAAAAAACGATGTGCCAGCAGAGACTCTGCTGGAAATGCAAGCTGACAGCCTACAGGAAAACCTCGAAGCTGCAGCCGAGCGTGACGCCAACACAGAACAGGCTAAGCCTGAGATTGCCGTCACGGACCAATCTGCTTCAGAGACTGAAGCTTCTCCTAGAAGCCAGCAACTTTCCGATGATGCTGGTAATTAAGTACAAAGCGAATAATGAATCCATCTTCCCCTCAAGACTCTATGGTTACCCAAACCACCGAAAGCACGCCAGACGCGCCCAAACCGCGTCGGCGTAGCAAAGCCGTGCCAGCGGCTGAACCCGTAGTAAATGTGACTGCCGCCGCAGTCAGTGCCGACGCTAGTGCGGAGGCTAAACCCAAGCGTGCGCGTCGCACCAAGGCTGAGATTGCCACCGATGCGCCAGTTATTGTCGACGAGGCCGCACCTGCAAAACCGGTGCGCAAACCGCGTGCTGCTAAGGTGGTGGCTGTCGAGGCTGTAACCGAAGAAGCGGCACCTGCGCCGCGTCGGGCGCGCGCCAAAGCGCCAGCGGCGGCAACTGCGCCGGTGGAAGTGGTGGCAGCACCAGTTGTGGCAGCGGTTGTTGTGGCGCCAGAGGTCTCGCCTGAAACGCCGGCGCGCAATGAACGCGTTGAGCGGACAGAGCGTCGTGAGCAAAAAGGGCGTCGCAATGCGGGTGCTCGTCAAGCGAGTGGGCAACGGGTTCGGGGTGAGGTGGTAGCAGATGCGCCTAGCGCGAGCGGTGAGGGTGTGGTGACGGCGCAAGAAAGTCGGCCGCCACGGGCTGCGCGTGCTGAGGGCGAGGGTGGGCAGCGTCGTCCACGCAATGAGCGGGGCGAGCGCAATGAACGTGCGCCGCGTGCTAATCCTGACGCGCCAGGTGCGGTAGTGGAGGGCGCAGAGCGCACACCGCGCAACGGTAAATTTGGTAAGACTGCCCCTAACGCAAAAGGTGGGCGCAATGCTGGTCGTAGCGAAGGTCGTCCTGAGCGTCCGGCGCGCAGCAATGAAGCTGGGCAAAAACGCGGCGGCAAGATGGATGCTGATGCCGTGTTTTCCTTTGTCACTTCGGATGCCTTTGATAGCGCGATGACGGAAGACAAAGGACGCGAAGGTAAACAAAAACGCGAATTGACGGCAGAAGACGATGCACCAAAACTGCACAAAGTGTTGGCAGAAGCGGGCTTAGGCTCGCGTCGTGACATGGAAGAGTTGATTGTCGCTGGTCGGGTTTCAGTCAATGGCGAGCCAGCACATATCGGTCAACGCATTTTGTCCACCGATCAAGTGCGTATCAATGGCAAATTAATCC
>JACPVY010000043.1 GCA_016197345.1 Burkholderiales bacterium | reverse complement strand
AAGTGATTCGTTAGATGAACTAGTTCAATGCGATTCGTGCGGCTTTTTTACGCACGAAGGCTGCTATGGCATAAACGACGTCGATTCAAATCAAACAAGTGCCTCGAGTGCGTCCACAGATTTGGCAAAAGTGGTGACCTGCAAAGCCGCTTACGAATCTGTTGAAGGCGAGTGGACTTTGGGACAAGGCTATAGCAAGCCAGAAAACAAGCCCTTCCACGTTGTCGCTTACGATTTTGGTGTGAAACGCAATATTTTGCGCATGCTGGTCGCGCGTGGTTGCAAAGTCAGCGTAGTGCCTGCGCAAACTAGCGCGGCCGACGTGTTAGCGATGAACCCGGACGGCGTGTTTTTATCGAATGGCCCCGGCGACCCTGGGCCTTGTACCTACGCGATTGATGCAGCGCGCGAATTGATCGAGCCTGGCATCCCGACTTTTGGCATTTGCTTAGGGCATCAAATTATGGCGCTCGCTTCTGGTGCGCAAACGCTGAAGATGAAGTTCGGCCATCACGGCGGTAATCACCCGGTGCAAGATATCGATAGCAAACAAGTCTTGATCACGTCGCAAAACCATGGTTTTGCCGTCGATGCCAATAGCTTGCCAGCCAATTGCCGCGTCACCCACGTATCGCTGTTTGACGGTTCGCTGCAAGGTTTTGCCCGCACCGACAAACCTGCGTTTTGTTTCCAAGGCCACCCGGAAGCCTCGCCCGGCCCGCACGATATCGCCTACCTGTTTGATCGTTTCATTCAATTGATGCAAGCTGGCGTAAAGGAGAAGAAAAATGCCTAAGCGCACAGACATAAAAAGTATTTTGATCATTGGCGCTGGCCCTATCATCATCGGCCAAGCCTGCGAATTTGATTATTCCGGCGCTCAAGCGTGTAAGGCATTGCGCGAAGAAGGCTATAAAGTCATTCTCGTCAATAGCAATCCAGCGACCATCATGACCGACCCAGAAATGGCGGACGTGACCTATATCGAGCCAATTACTTGGCAAGTGGTCGAGCGCATCATCGAAAAAGAGCGTCCTGACGCGATTTTGCCAACCATGGGCGGCCAGACCGCACTGAACTGCGCACTCGATTTGCATCACAACGGCGTGCTAGAAAAATTCAAAGTTGAATTGATTGGCGCCTCGCCAGAAGCTATCGACAAAGCCGAAGACCGCTCGAAATTTAAAGAAGCCATGACCAAGATTGGTCTTGGTTCGGCCCGTTCTGGCATTGCCCATAGCTTGGATGAAGCCTGGGCGGTGCAAAAAGAACTCGGCTTCCCGTCGATTATTCGCCCTAGCTTCACGATGGGCGGTAGCGGCGGTGGGATTGCCTATAACTCGGAAGAATTTGATGCGATTTGCCGTCGCGGCTTGGAAGCCTCGCCGACGCGTGAACTCTTGATCGAAGAATCTTTGATCGGCTGGAAAGAGTTCGAGATGGAAGTCGTGCGCGACAAAAAAGACAATTGCATCATCGTCTGCTCGATTGAAAATCTGGACCCGATGGGCGTGCATACTGGTGACTCGATCACCGTCGCCCCAGCGCAAACGCTGACCGATAAAGAATATCAAATCATGCGTAACGCTAGCTTGGCGGTGCTGCGTGAAATTGGTGTCGATACTGGTGGTTCGAACGTGCAATTTGCGGTGAATCCAGCCGACGGTCGTATGATCGTGATTGAGATGAACCCACGGGTTTCGCGTTCGTCCGCCTTAGCGTCGAAAGCAACTGGTTTCCCGATTGCGAAAATCGCGGCGAAATTGGCAGTTGGCTTCACGCTAGATGAATTGCGCAATGAAATTACTGGCGGCGCGACGCCAGCCTCGTTTGAGCCGTCGATTGATTACGTCGTCACCAAGATCCCACGCTTTACGTTTGAAAAATTCCCAACCGCTGATCAGCATTTGACGACGCAGATGAAATCGGTCGGCGAAGTGATGGCGATTGGTCGCACCTTCCAAGAATCCTTCCAAAAAGCCTTGCGCGGCTTGGAAGTCGGGGTTGATGGTTTGAATGAAAAAACCAAAGACTTTGAAAAGCTGGAAGAAGAATTGGGCGAACCTGGCCCTGAGCGTATTTGGTATGTGGGCGACGCCTTTGCGCGTGGCTTTACGCTAGAAGAAGTGCATCAATTGACACGTATCGACCCATGGTTCTTGGTGCAAATCAAAGAAATCGTCGATATCGAACTCTGGTTAGAGACACAAAAGTTGGAAAGCCTAGAGCGCGACGTCTTGTACAAGCTCAAGCAAAAAGGTTTTTCGGATCGTCGCATGGCGCATTTGTTGCACACCACCGATACCGCGGTACGCGCGCGTCGCCACGAATTGAGTATTCGCCCGGTGTACAAACGGGTCGATACCTGCGCCGCCGAATTTGCCACCAATACCGCCTACATGTATTCGACTTACGACGAGGAATGCGAATCCAATCCGTCGGACAAGAAGAAAATCATGGTCTTGGGTGGTGGCCCGAACCGTATCGGTCAAGGGATTGAATTCGATTATTGCTGCGTGCACGCTGCATTAGCCATGCGCGAAGATGGCTATGAAACCATCATGGTCAACTGCAATCCAGAAACCGTCTCGACTGACTACGACACCTCAGATCGTTTGTATTTCGAATCGCTGACGCTGGAAGATGTGCTGGAAATCGTCGCGCTAGAAAAACCAATCGGCGTCATCGTGCAATACGGTGGGCAAACGCCATTGAAATTGGCACTCGATTTGGAAGCCAATGGCGTACCTATCATCGGTACTTCACCTGACATGATTGATGCGGCCGAAGATCGCGAACGCTTCCAGCAATTGCTGCATAGCCTAGGCTTGCGCCAACCGCCAAACCGCACCGCACGTACTGAAGCTGAAGCGATGCAACATGCGGAAGAAATCGGTTATCCGCTAGTGGTGCGCCCATCCTATGTGTTGGGTGGGCGGGCGATGGAAATCGTCCATGAGCAGCGCGATTTAGAGCGCTATATGCGCGAAGCGGTGAAAGTATCGAACGATTCGCCAGTGCTGCTAGATCGCTTCTTGAATGATGCGGTGGAAGTCGATGTCGATTGCATCTCCGATGGTCAAGCGACCTTTATCGGTGGCGTGATGGAGCATATCGAACAAGCCGGCGTACACTCGGGCGATTCGGCGTGGAATGTAGTCGGCTTGATGAACGTGCAATTTGCGATTCAGCAAAGCGAAAAAGACGGCAAACAAGTCGATACCGTCTATGTGCTAGAAGTTAATCCACGCGCTTCGCGTACCGTGCCATTTGTGTCGAAAGCGACTGGCTTGCAACTCGCCAAAATCGCGGCGCGCTGCATGGTGGGGCAATCGTTAGCGCAACAAGGCGTGACGACCGAAGTCGTGCCGCCTTACTTTAGCGTCAAAGAAGCGGTGTTCCCGTTTGCTAAATTCCCTGGCGTTGATACCTTGCTCGGGCCAGAGATGAAATCGACCGGCGAAGTGATGGGCGTAGGCAAAACCTTCGGTGAAGCTTTCGTTAAGGCTCAGCTTGGCGCTGGCGTGCGTTTGCCTAGCGCGGGACGTGTCATCATCAGCGTGAAAGCCAGCGACAAGGCGCGCGTGGTGCAATTGGCGCGTGATTTGGTGCAATTGGGCTTCTCGATTTGCGCCACCAAAGGCACGGCGGCGGTCATTGGCGCGGCGGGTGTTCCTGTGACTTCGGTCAATAAAGTGTTGGAAGGTCGGCCACATATCGTGGATTTGATCAAAAACAATGAAATTGCCTTGGTTATCAACACGGTGGAAGAAAAACGTAGCGCGATTATCGACTCGCGCGCGATTCGTACTTCATCGCTGCAAGCGCGGGTGCCGACTTTTACCACCATTTGGGGGGCGGAAGCGGCAGTCGAAGGGATGCGTCAATTGAGTCAATTGCAGGTCTATGATTTACAAGGACTGCATAAGTCATTACACTAAGCGCCTTTCACAAAGCCTCGCTCAATACGCGGGACGCTAGAAAACCGTCAAAGTAGCTCGTATTTGGCTCGTGCTGAGGTTTTTTGATGTTCCCCATCGTTGGTGGGGCGCCTAATTCCACAGAGGTTACGATAGTGACTTCTGTGGTTTTTTATTTCCCAAGTCAGCAGTGTCACTGCTAAACAAACGTTAACCTTGCAGGTAATACCATGAGTTCAATTCCCATTACAAAATACGGTGCCGAATTATTGCGCGAAGAATTGCATCAGTTGAAGACGAAAGAGCGTCGCGCCGTCATCGACGCTATCGCTGAAGCGCGTTCGCACGGTGATTTGTCGGAAAACGCCGAATACGATGCCGCGAAAGAGCGCCAAAGCTTTATCGAAGGCCGCATTGCGGAACTGGAAGGCTTGCTGAGCTCGGCGCAAATCATTGATCCGAAACTGGTCGAGGCAGATGGTCGCGTGGTCTTTGGTTCTACCGTTGATTTGGAAGACCTCGATAGCGGCCAAAAAGTGACGTATCAAATCGTGGGCGTCGATGAAGCTGATTTGAAATTGTCGAAAGTCTCGTTCACCTCACCGATTGCGCGCGCGATGATAGGCAAATCGGCTGGCGACGTGATCGGCGTACAAGCACCGTCGGGCTTGCGTGAATATGAAGTATTGGATGTGAAATACATTTAATGCTAGTCGCTAATCAACAAGCTCAGCAGCGTCTGCACAAGCTGCGATTATTGATCGCAGCTTTGTGGGTGGGAAATATCGTGACGGTGGGCTATATGGTCGCACCGACACTGTTTGCGACGCTCTACGACAGGGTGCTAGCGGGCACGATTGCGGGCAGCATGTTTGGCGTGCAATTTTGGTTGACGCTAGGTTGTGGTGGCTTGTTGTTTGGTCTGGTGCAGGGAATCGCCCCGGCGCAGCGCAAAATTTTGCGGCTATTGGTCGGCAGTATCTTGCTCTGCGCAGTCATTAGTCATCTTGGTTTGCAGCCAATGATGGCGGCGATTAAGGCGGAGGCGGGTGGGGTATTAGCGGGGGCG
>JACPVY010000545.1 GCA_016197345.1 Burkholderiales bacterium | reverse complement strand
GATCATATGCGCGACCACCGGGCTATCAGGCTCAATTTTTTGCCAAGCGCGATATACTTCTAGCGCTTCGTTATAGCGTTGGCGTGAGGCAAGGGCAGCGGCTAAGCTCAAATAAGCGCTGGTAGTGTAGGGTGCTAGCGCAATCGAATGGCGATACGCCGTGAGCGCGCCTTCGATATCGTCGATTTTCTTGCACGCATTGCCAAGGTTATGCCAGCATTCGGCGAATTCGGGTGAGTAGGCGAGGCAGGCGCGATATTGCTCAATCGCCTCGCTATAGCGGCCTTGACTGGCGAGCACGACGCCTAAATTATTTTGCGCTTGAGCAAATTGTGGTTGTGCGTTGAGCACGCTACGATAGGCTGTCTCCGCCTCTTCTTGCCGACCGAGTTCTTTCAAGACATTGCCGAGATTATTTTGCGCCGCGAAATAGCTTGGCACCAACTTTACCGCTTGTTGAATCAGTTGCGCGGCTTCTTCTTTGTGCCCGAGTTGATGTTGCGCCACGCCAAGATAATGCAGGGCGTCAGGTTGCTGCGGGGCGACTGCCAAAATCGCGCGGTAATGCTGCGCGGCGCCTTCAATATTGCCTGCTTGATGCTTGGCTATAGCCGCTTGTAATGCCATGCCGAGGTCAGGTTTTTTGGTTTTGCCGATATGCGCTTTTTTCATGTGTGGTGCAGGGGAAGTCGAGGGGCAGAAGTGCGCTAATGTACATTTTTTTCGTGCTGGCGGGAAGGGAATGCGTGGATGCTGAGTGTGCTTATCTTGGGCTTATCTGGCAGTTGGGCAAGCGCAGTTTGCTGTATATTGC
This sequence comes from Burkholderiales bacterium, assembly GCA_016197345.1. Classification (GTDB taxonomy): domain Bacteria; phylum Pseudomonadota; class Gammaproteobacteria; order Burkholderiales; family Burkholderiaceae_D; genus JACPVY01. Next base: position 2,316 of record JACPVY010000545.1, on the reverse strand, counting down.
CGCATTGCATGAAAATAGCGCGTAATTCGCTAAACAAATAGGTGAAAGGGGTGGCCGCGTGTTCCTGAATTCGCAGTATCCTAGCCATGCCGAAAAAACAAAGGAAAAACGATGAGTGTGATGAGCTATGAAGAATATTTGGACGAGGTCACGACCTTGTTGACGGAAATGTTTGATATGAGCGAAGAAGGCGCAATCAAACTCGTGATGCGGGTGCAGGCGAATGATTTTTTCACCAAGCATGACGATATTCCTGCCATGCGTACGCTAGAGCGTGCGCAGCAAGACGCTAAAACCATTTTCGAGATGAAAACCCGCCAAGCGCAGCAAGCCAAAGCGGTGGGGGATAGAACAGCGAATGAAGCCAAGATGGCCAAAGCGAAGGCGGCATCGTCTGCGCGTGGTGCGGCGACGGGCGCTAAGCCTGCAAAAAAGCCAAGCACTGAAGCTAGCACCGCGCCAGCCAATCCTTGGGCGAATGGTTTGGCAAAAGCGAAGCAGAAAGACTAGGAAGCGTCATGAGTAGCAATGTTAGCTTTGTCGCAGGCGAGGATGATCAATTGCCTGCGAGCGCGTCTCTAGCCGCGCGTGAGCATATCGCCGCCATCGTGCGACACGCGTTTGAGCACGGTAGCGACGATCCGGCCTTAGTCGTGTTTGATCAGCAATGCGAGCTAGCGCGCGTGCTTGCGCAAAGCTATCAGCATTGCTTGCCGCAAGCGACGATGATGCAGTTTGAACTGACGCCGCCCGAGCAAGTGTTGGCGGCGATTGAGATATTGCCTGCTGGTGCGCTAGTGGTGTTGGTGCAATCGAGCAATTTCCGCTTGGGCGCTTACCGCATTCGGGTTGAGTTGTTTAAGCGCGGCTTGAAAGTGATCGAGCATCCGCATCTGAACCGTATGCCGGGGCAAGAAATGCAGCATTACATCGCTTCACTGGCCTACGACCCAGCGTATTATCGTGGCGTCGGCAATGCCTTGAAAGCCAAGATCGATGCCGCTAGCCATGGTGTGGTGGATAGCGGCGGCGCGCAGTTAGTATTTGGTGGTCGCTTTGAACCAGCAAAATTGAATGTCGGCGATTATCGCGAGATGAAAAATATCGGTGGTCAATTTCCGATTGGCGAAGTGTTTACCGAAAGCGTCGATCTCGCCGATGTCAATGGTAGCGTGCGTGTGTTTGTCTTTGGTGACACGTCTTTCCTCGTCAACCATCCACCTGTCCCGATTACCTTGATCGTCAAAGAGGGACAAGTCGTGGATGCGCTTGATAGCACACCCGAATTTGATGCCGTGCTGGCAAAAATCCGCCAAGATGAGGGCGTAGTGTGGGTGCGCGAACTTGGTTTTGGCATGAATCGTGCGTTTTCCAAAGACTGTATGGTGAGCGATATTGGGACATATGAACGCATGTGCGGCGTGCATTTATCGCTAGGGGCGAAGCACGGTAGCTATGGCAAACCGCATATCAAGCGTGGCGAAGGACGCTATCACATCGACGTTTTTGCCGATACCCATAGCGTGCGCTTAGGGGATGATGAGGTGTATCGCGATGGACGGTGGGTGGTGTAGTCAGCGCGTGTATAGCGCTAAACCCGCTCATGGAAAGAAGTTGGCAGGCAAGGAAGTTTGCACTTTTCGAGATATGCTATATTGGGACAAGCATATTGCTAGCCGTTGTATTCAAAAAAATTGATATCTAGCAAGAACGGCATCTTAAATCTCACGCTCAAGGAGTCACTAGAATGGCAAATGGGATCGACTTGATCAATGCACTCAAAGCAGACGTAGCCATCCGGGCTGTCGATAATTGCCCCGGAGTGCCTGTTTTAATTGGCCGCAAAGTTTACGGCAAGGTGCAAAACGATAGTAATGGCATAGAGTTGGAGGCGGTGCCAAGTGATAAAACCTTCGCTACGATGCTGGGCTTCGGTGGCGCAAATTCAGAGAGTGCGGTGTGGCATTTTGCGACCGAACCTACGCACCATTTTGTCGTGGTACCGTGGTATAGCCAACAAGCGCCCCAAGGGCAGGTCTATGCCGTCTTCATGGCCTTTGAAAATCAATATACGGTGCACCAATATGTTCAGCACGCGCCGGGGGCGATGGGCGGGCAACTGGCAACTGGCTATCGAGATTTGTGGACGTTCGCTGATCTGAAGGCAATGATCACGGCCTTATTGACGAGGGACACGGCTTGGGCTGAATACTTTCAGCATGGTAATAATCATCTAGTGAGGAAGATCACCTGCTACAAATATCCTGTGATATCAGTGGATAAGGCGATAGCGAACGTCAATCGCTAAGTTCATTT
>JACPVY010000544.1 GCA_016197345.1 Burkholderiales bacterium | reverse complement strand
GACGCGCCGTGCGATGATGATGCCGGCAATTGCCGCCAGCAGGGTGGAGAGGGCGAAAATGCCGAGCAAGCGCCAGCGCAGTGCGTGGTAGCCCGCTAGCGCATCGTCGAGCGAACGTTGTAGCACTGCCGATAACACGCCATCGCCTTCGCGATTGAGCGGTAGCGCTTGCGAGACGAAATCGGTATCGGCTAAGCGCAGCAGGGGCGAGTTCATTTCATTTTTGACGCTAGCGCTAATCAAATCAAAGCGTTGCCGTGTATTTAAGGTGGAAGCGATGATGAGCGGCGCTTTTTGCGTGCCTTGCCAACTGAGTGTGACGTGGGTGTGGGTTTGTTGTTCTAGCTCAATCGCTAGCTTGTCGCTAATTGCAAAGCCGATGCCGACCCAGGCGATTTGCGCAGGCGCATTCAGTGGCACCAGCACAAATTGAAAGGCACGGCCATCGACAAATAAAATTGCCACACTCTCGCCCGTGCTACTTTTACGGGCCGATTCTAATAGCGATGGATGGTGGAACGCGGTTTTGCCATCTACTGCATGCATGGTGTCGGCCAAGACTTTGCCATCCAAATCAAGCAAAACCATCCAATCGGCATCTAAACGCCGCTGATAGCTGCTAAAGGCGGATAGCACGGTTTCTTGGTCGCCTTCGCTGACCACCGATTTAAAGGCGAAATCAGAAGATAGCAGGCGGGCCGCTTTGCGCAAATTGTTTTCGCGTGCGGCGAGGGTAGTTTGTAGTGAGCTGGCTGTCAGTTGCAAGGCGTCTAAGCTGGCGCGCATTGCATTGCCATTGGCGGTGCTGCTGATGGTGAAAAATACCAGTGCTTGTAAGACGATCACCAATAATAAGATGATGGCGAGCAAGCGTGATTGAAATGTTTGAAAGCGCCACTGCACTATGCGGCGCCACAGCGGCAGCGGCCCGGCACCAGATGCTGCGTTGGCGCTGGGCGGTTGCTTCATAGCGGGCGGGGAGCTGGCACCAAGTTAGGGCAGACTGAAAATGGCGTCGCAACCGTGGCGGGTGCCTTCAACGCCTTGCAATTCGTCCACCATTTCAAGGTCAAATAATTCTTCCACTGCATTCATGAAGCTATTGAGCTTGGTCGCGCCTATCATGCGGTAAATTTCACCAGCATCATTGCGCACGCCGATGATCATTTTTTCTTCCTTAACGACGTCTAAGGTGGTGTGATTGAGTAACAGATTGCCAGTAATATCGCGGTCAATTTTGGGGATTTTTT
>JACPVY010000543.1 GCA_016197345.1 Burkholderiales bacterium | reverse complement strand
GTCATTGCTTGCATCACGCCAGCAGTAAACATGATTTTCATATTCTGCTGCAAGGGTAAGGGATCGATAATGGCTTCGAATACGCTAAACGTCGCCAATATAAACACAGCAACAAAAAAAATACAGTTCGCGGCAATATTCTCACTCACATAGATGCTGGCTAACAAGAAACTTGGCGCGCAGATGCATAGCCACCAGAGATAAATCGCGGCCGGGCTGTTGCCTATTCCTGTCGTCAAAAAGGCTGTTGCCATCAAACCAGCGGCGCCTAACCAAATGACCCGTGTTTTTTGCAAGGTACTGCGTTTGATTTTGAGGATGGCTAACAGGCTAGGGCCAGTGCGTGACAAGAGCAAGGCGTAGGTAAAGCTGAGCCAAAAGAGTGGCATGGCGATGTCGCCAATTTTCGTCACATTGGCGAAAAAAGGCAGAAAAAAGCTCGACATTATCAACGCGATAAGAAAGCGGGTACCCGATAAATAAGGCGTGGCCAAATAAAAAGTCAGCACATAAGCAAAGACGCTGGCCCACAGAAAAATTTCACGCCCATTCTCTGGAAGGTCGGGCAAGAACAATACCAGCGGCAATAGAAGCACAAGCGGCACTTGACTTAATTGCACCTTTGGCAGGTAGCGATAGACATGGATAGGGCGATACAGCAACCTATCGCGCAAAAAATTGACCGCGCCGATCAGACGTTGCGGTGGGTGGAAGCTAAACCAAGCAAAGCCGCCAATGGCAAGAATTTGGCCGATGACGACGCTACTGAAATTGCGCCAATTTTCGGCAAATAAATCTAAGGCGTCCATCAGCACAATCAAGGGCACGGCGGCAATCAAGCCAAACACGATGGAGGTGGTCAAGGTTTGGCGGTAATAGCGCTTTTTATTGACGAATTCAGTCCAACGCTCCACCACAGTTTCATTTAATTTGTGGCGGATGACTTCCGGGTAGCGCCAGCGCAGCATATGCAAAACTTCCCGCATTTCATTCACGAATTTGCGGTCATGCATAGACCAATGACGGCTAGGCATTTTTCCTTCTAGCAGGTGTTTCAACGGCAAATTGCCTTGGGCGACTTGATTGGCCAATTGTTGATAACCCAAATCGGCACCATAGCGCTCCATTGCCACATGCGGAATCATCGGATGAATTTTCAGCAAGTGGGAAAAGGATTGATTCCAACCAAAAACTTCAACAATTGTGCTTCGCATTTGTGCATCGGCATGCTGATCGGCGCAATATTGCGCGCAATAAAATTCAAAAGCATCGCGCACTTCTAAATTCAGTAAAGCATTGCTCGCTAGCAGACGTTTCAACGCCGAGGCTTGCAAAACATCATGTTGGCTGACAAATTCTTGCCACAATTGATTCGCGATTTCAAAGGGCGTTGCGTTCAATTCGATTTCGTCACGCGGAAGGCATTCTTCCACTTCCCCTTGTGGCCGCGGCAAGATGTGTAATGAGCTCGCGTTATCACGCGGTGTTTCTGCTGTTTCCGGCGTTTCCGGTGGCACAGCATCCGGTGCCGTTTCCTCTAACGCGCTTGGCGGGCGAGGGGCAATTTTTAAGCGTTGCGCACTTTCGCGTTGCGGCTCGGCCTCTTGTTCGGCTTCGACATTGCTTTCTTCCAAGGCGGTTTGTGGGCGCGGAGAAATGTGCAAGGAACTGGCGCTTGCGCGCGGCGCTTCCTGCGTTTCCGGTAGTGCGGTATCCGCTGCTGTTTCTTCCAACCCTGTCTGCGGCCGCGGCGAAATCTGTAAGCGCTTCGCACCCTCGCGTAGCGGATCGGCGTCAAGCGGGGTTTCTTCTGGCGCAGCTTGCGGGCGTGGCGAGATTTGCAGTTGATTGGCGCTGAGGTGCAGTCTTTCAAAGCCGTTTGCTGCCTCGCTGTTGGATGTTTCTGGCGCTCTCTGAGCGTGCGTGGCGCTAGGCGATTGGCTGACCACAATTTCGGCAGGTGCTTGCGCTAGCGGGGCGCGTTCAGCCGCGCTAGGCGCTGGTGTGGGGGCGTCGTTGGCCTCTTCCGCATTTTCTTGTTCTTGATCGCGGATGTATTGTGCAATGACGAGCGCCTGCTCATAGGCTTGGCGTAACTGTTGAAAACCAGCCGGATCATCATCTGGACGCGTTTTCTTTAAGCGTTTGGCATAGGCGCGTTTAATGCTGCGTTCATCGCCAGTTGCTGCAATGTCTAGAACTTGCCAAACCTCGTCTTGCCACGCCATTATAAAAAGCTTTCACTTTCGATTTGCTGCAAAATCTCTTTTAACTTGACGCGTTCGTGCCTTATCAGGTCGAGATTTTGCGATTCTAGTGTCGCTTGAAAATTGGCGATATGATGCGCTAAAAACTGCCGGACATCGCCCAAGCTTTGCTCATAGAGCCGATCTGCGTGGGCGATCAAGGTGCGGTTTTCGATTTGGTCGCGCGGGTGAATTTTCAGATCGGCGAGTTCACGGAAGCGCTTTTCCATCTCTTCTGGCGACATCACGCCAGCATTTTCGGTGATTAAGACCTTATATTTTTCGTCGGTTTCTTTCACCGTGGCTTCGACTTCAAGCACGCCGCTGATATCGTAAGTGAAACGAATATCGACCGATATTTCGCCGGCCTTTTTTGATGGCACAGGAAATTCCATTTTGCCCAAATAGACATTGTCTTTTACCAGCCGCGATTCACCTTGGAAAATGGAAACGGTCAATTCATTTTGAAAATCACGTATCGTCGTGATGTTTTCGATGCGCGATACCGGTACCGTCAAATTGCGTTCAATAATCGGTAAATAATGACCGCCATCATATTGATTCGGGCCAACTTGGCGGGCAATCGCAATCCCTAGCGAATAGGGCGCGACGTCGGTCATGACGATTTCTTCTAGCGCGCTATCGCGCATTTTCAGTCCAGC
>JACPVY010000542.1 GCA_016197345.1 Burkholderiales bacterium | reverse complement strand
CGAGCGCGCCGGGCACGGTGACATGCAAAATGTCTTCATCCGCCACGCCCAAATGCTTCAATTCTGCCAAGCAAGCCGATAACAGGCCGTGGCATACGTCTTCATTAAAGCGTGCTTGCACAATACCAATGCGTAAGCCATCGCCTGCCAAATTTGCTTCATAAGTTCCAACGGTCATCTTGTGCCTCTTTCTTTAGGTGGGTGGATCAGCGTAGTGCAATAGCAGCGTGTTGAATTGTTCTGCGGGGTTTGGGCAGAGTAGCCATCTCTTGCAACCGCGCTAGCCTAGGTGCTTAGCTATGATTAGCTTTGATTCGCCTCGGTTAGCTTCGGTGCTGCTTGATATCCCACAATTTCTAACTGGTAGCCTGTCATCGATGGCATTTTGCGTGGGCTAGCGAGTAACTTCATTTTGCCCACGCCGACATCTTTCAAAATCTGCGCCCCAATACCATAGGTGCGTAAATCCATGCTCGCGGCATTGGCACGCGGTTTCACGGGTGGCGCATCCAAGGCATGGAATTTTTCAAACATTTGCTCGGCAGTGCCTTCGCAATTGAGCAAGACCATCACCCCGCGTTCAGAGGCTTTGATGGTTGCCATTGCCGCTGCCATATTCCATGAATGGGTGGTCGCTTGGGTTTCGAGTAAATCTAAAATGGAAACGGGTTGATGCACCCGCACCAAGGTTTCTAGTTCTGGCTGGGGCGTGCCATGCACTAATGCCAAATGGGCGGCACCGCTTGGTTTGTCGCGATACGCGATCACTTCAAACTGGCCGTGGATGGTATTGATTGTACGTTGGCTGACACGCTCAACCATACTTTCATTTTCGCTACGATAGTGAATTAAATCAGCGATTGTGCCGATTTTTAAATCATGTTGCTTCGCAAATTCGAGTAAATCAGGCAAGCGCGCCATCGAACCGTCATCATTCATGATTTCGCAAATCACGGCGGCAGGCGTCACGCCTGCTAATTGCGCCAAATCGCAACCCGCTTCGGTATGGCCAGCGCGCATCAAGACGCCACCTTTTTGTGCTTTG
>JACPVY010000541.1 GCA_016197345.1 Burkholderiales bacterium | reverse complement strand
TGCGCTGCCAATAAAGGGCCGCGTTCGGGATCAACGACATAATAGCGACCAGCCTCAACCTGCGCGCCATTTTCGATACAACGCGACAATGGTGCCGCTACTCCGGTTTCTTTCAACAACGCCAATTCAAATTTACGCAAAACGATGGTTGCTGCTTCGTTATGCGCCAATTGATTCAAACTAGCGACGTAATGATCAAATAAAACGGGATGCGGATCATCATGGGCCAATAATTTTACCAGCAATTCATTGAGGTAAAAGCCGCATAGCAAGGCCGATTTCTCTAGCGGTAGCAAGCCGCCAACCCAATCTGCCGCAACCAAAGTCCGAAGGGTTGATTTGCCACTCCACGCTAGCGACAACGGCTGAAACGTTTGCAAGGCGCCGCGCAATTGCGAATGCGGGCGGCGCGCACCTTTCGCCAACACAGCGATACGCCCATATTGGCGCGAAAACATTTCAACGATTAGGCTGGTTTCTTTATACGGATAGCTGTGCAGCACAAAGCCCGGTTCACCACAGATACGGCTATCTTTGTTTGCCACGCGCGTTTTTTGTACTGGCGGCCGCGGTACGCTATTACGACGACTACGCGCCGCATTAGGCGAGTTTGCTGGCACCACTTCGGGCAAAGGCACCGCGCTATCGCTGTCTGCGCTCTCCGTCATTGGCGCAAGGATTATTCGTAACCGTAGGCACGCAGGCCAGCTTCATTATCAGCCCAACCGGATTTGACCTTCACCCAAATTTCGAGATAAACCGGGCCGCCAAACAACTTTTCCATATCCAGCCGGGATTGCGTCGAGATATCTTTCAAGCGTGCGCCTTTATTGCCGATCACCATCGCTTTATGCGCGTCCCTATCGACTAAGATGGCCGCAAACACACGGCGCAAATTGCCTTCTTGCTCAAATTGCTCAATCAAGACCGTGCTGGTATAAGGCAGCTCTTCACCGACAAAGCGGAATAATTTTTCACGCACAATTTCCGCGGCCAAAAATTTCTCGCTACGGTCGGTAATGTCGTCAGCATCAAACACAGGCGGATTTTCAGGTAAATGATTTTTGATTTCGCCTTGCAATTGCTCAAGCTGAAAGCCCTGCTTAGCCGACACCGGCACCACCGCCGCAAAATTGAATTTGGCGCAGACTTGCTGGGCAAAAGGCATCAGCACGGCTTTATCTTTATTGCGATCCGATTTATTGAGCACCAAAATGCACGGCACGTTTTTCGGCAATAAATCAATCACTTGCTGATCCGCTTGGCCAAACGTACCAGCCTCGACCACGAATAAAATCACGTCAGCAGCAGTCAAGGTATTGGAAACCGTTTTATTCAATGCCTTATTCAAAGCATTGGTGTGCTTGGTTTGAAAACCTGGAGTATCAACATAGACAAATTGCGCATCGTCTAGCGTTTGAATGCCAGTAATGCGATGGCGCGTGGTTTGCGCTTTTTTCGAGGTGATGCTGACCTTGGCGCCGATTAAGCGATTCATCAAGGTCGATTTGCCGACATTTGGGCGGCCAACAATAGCTATATAGCCACAACGAAACGGCGCGGCAGGAGATTCACTCATGGGAAAACTTTCACTAGTTAGATTGGCCACCATCGTCTGGCAAGGCAGCAGTGAGGGCATCACTGCTTTGCTTACGGCCAGATTGGGGCTCTTGCTGCACGGTCGAGATACCGAGCAGTTTTAATTGCGTTGCGCGTGGTTTTGTTTTTTTAACGCTATGCGGCATTTTTTGCGCTGCGTTTTGCACGGCTTCCAGCGCGAGCTTGGCTGCCGCCTGTTCACCAGCGCGACGGCTACCGCCACGACCGGAGACGCGAATATCGAGTTTAGGCACGATGCACTCGATTTCAAATTCTT
>JACPVY010000657.1 GCA_016197345.1 Burkholderiales bacterium | reverse complement strand
CCTAGCGTGCTGATTCTATTTCCTGCGCAGCCCTGCGGGCGCGGCTGGCCGCCTTTACCTCTTCGCAATTAAAGCTATAGACGCGGATCGGGCCACCACTGCTTTTGTCAAACTCTATGCCTGCCGCTACCCCAAGCTCGGCAATTTCACGCGCCGTGGTCAGCTTGTCATAAGCGGCGTACATCGCGCCTAAGGCAAAGCTGCGACCAGAACCGATGCTCCAAAACCGCTCAAAACAAAATACTTCGCGATAGGAATACACACCAAAAATGCCGCCGGGGCTGGCAATCATGCAAGTGATTTGCGATGATTCATAAGGATCGTCGTCTTCTTCCTTGGTGTTCAGAAAAAACTTTTCTTTCAGCACTTCATGTGCACGTGAAAAGGTTTCAAACACGCTAGCCCTATCGTCAAACTTGCCGTCATCATCCATATTGCCAAACAATTTGCGCAGTACAGGAAAATGCGCCGCTGAGCCTGCCATCGCAATATAGCTGTCCCCGATGCGGAAAATTTTCTCATTTTCTTCATACGGTGGGGCGAGGCGCATATCGCCAAACGTTACTAAAGAATCAGCAGCAATCGCAATTTCGCCATTTTTCTTGACAACGACGCAGGTAGTCATGGTATGTCCCCCGAATTAGTTGGTGGCGGATAGACTGAGAACCAGCTATCCGCGCCCGGTTAATTCTGACAGCTTAGCGCTTTCCCTGTGCTTACAGCAAAGTTTTACGCATGTCGGCCAATACTTCGGCCAAATACACGGCAAAGCGCGCGCCCATTGCACCGTCGATGACGCGGTGATCATAGGAGAGTGACAATGGCATCATCAAGCGTGGCAAGAATTGTTTGCCATCCCACACTGGCTTCATGCTTGCTTTGGAGAGACCCAAAATCGCCACTTCCGGCGCATTCACAATCGGCGTGAAAGCAGTGCCGCCAATCCCGCCTAGCGAAGATATGGTGAAGCTTGCGCCTTGCATATCGGTTGGTTTGAGCTTGCCTTCGCGCGCAGCGAGGGACAGTTCGCCCATTTCCTGTGCGATTTGCAAAATACCTTTTTGATCGGCATTTTTAATCACTGGCACCACCAAGCCATTTGGCGTATCGGCAGCAAAACCAATGTTGTAGAAGTTTTTCAGAATCAGGTTTTCACCTTTTTCATCGAGCGAGGCATTGAAGCTAGGATATTTTTTCAGTGCGGCAACGCTAGCTTTAATCACAAACGCCAGCATGGTGAGTTTGGTGCCGGATTTCGCCAGCGCGGCATTCGAGCTTTGGCGGAATTCTTCCAATTCTGTGATATCGGCATCTTCAAATTGCGTGACATGCGGAATCATCACCCAGGTGCGATGCTAATTCGGACCGCTGATTTTTTTGATGCGCGACAAAGGTTGCAATTGTGTCGTGCCAAATTTGGAGAAATCGAGCGAAGGCCATGCCAACACTTGCAGGCCGGAACCGCCAGCAGCGCCAGATGTGGTAGGGGCACTTGCGACAGGATTTTGCATCACGCCTTTGACGAAGTTTTGTACGTCGATTAGGGTAATGCGGTTTTTCGGGCCTGTCCCAGGGACACGTGCTAAATCTACGCCCAATTCGCGTGCAAATTTGCGGATCGAAGGAGAAGCGTGTGGTTTGCTGCCTGTTGCCGCTGGTTCGGCTGGCGCTGCCACAGCAATGGCGGCAGGCGCGGGAGCGGGGGCTGGTACGGATGCCGGTGCGACGACGGCGGGCGCGGGTGAAGGTGCTGGCGCAGCGGCAGGTGCTGGTGCCGCAGCAGGTGCAGATACCGCAGCAGGTGCGGCACTGGCGCCAGCGGCATCAACCAATAACAAGAGTGTCCCTTCGGCGACAGTGTCACCGATTTTGACCTTAATTTCGGTCACGGTGCCAGCGCTGGAGGATGGAATTTCCATACTTGCTTTGTCAGATTCAACCGTGATCAGCGATTGATCGACTTTGATCACGTCGCCAACCTTGACCATCACTTCGATCACTTCCACCCCTTTAAAGTCGCCAATATCGGGGACTTTTACTTCCACTATACTCATGATGTGCTCCATGTATCTCCGCCTGCTTGCCAGCAGGCGGGACAGATTTAGATTGTGTAGGGCGTTCGCTTGCCGTTACTGTGTCACTGGATTTGGTTTATTGGGGTCGAGGCCGTATTTCGTAATTGCCTGCGCTACCACCGAAGTAGAAATTGCACCTTCTTCGGCCAAACTCTTCAAGGCCGATACTGTGATGTAGTAGCGATTGACTTCAAAGAATTCACGCAGTTTGACACGGCTGTCAGAACGACCAAAACCATCAGTGCCAAGCACTTTATAGGTGCGTCCCTTCGGCATAAAGGCACGAATTTGTTCAGCAAAGGCGCGCATGTAGTCAGTCGAAGCAACAATTGGGCCAGTGGTGTTTTGCAGCAATTGGGTGACATATGGCACGCGCGTTTCGTCGGTTGGGTGCAGCAAGTTCCAACGCTCCGCATCTTGCCCTTCGCGTGCTACGAGGGTCAGCGATGGCGCTGACCAGATATCGGCGGCAATGCCCCAATCATTTTCCAGCAATTCCGCAGCAAAAATCGATTCACGCAAAATGGTGCCGCAACCGATCAATTGCACACGGTGTTTGGTATCCGCTTTGCCAGTTTGCAGTTGATACATACCCTTCAGAATGCCTTCTTCTTGGCCCGCTTTCAGGCCAGGATGGCTATAGTTTTCATTCATGATGGTGATGTAATAGAACACATCTTCTTGCTCCGCAATCATGCGGCGCAAGCCATCTTGTACGATCACTGCCAATTCATGGGCAAAGCTTGGATCGTATGGCACGCAATTTGGAATCGTTGCCGCCACCACATGGCTATGGCCATCTTCATGCTGCAAACCTTCGCCGTTCAAAGTGGTGCGTCCTGCGGTGCCGGCCATCAAGAAGCCACGCGCACGCATATCGCCCGCGGCCCACGCTAGATCGCCGATGCGCTGCAAGCCAAACATCGAATAGAAGGTATAGAACGGAATCATGATGCGGTTATTCGTCGAATACGAGGTCGCCGCGGCGATACACGAACTCATGCCACCCGCTTCGTTAATCCCTTCTTGTAAGATCTGTCCCGCTTTGTCTTCGCGGTAATACATCACTTGATCGCGATCGACTGGCTCGTACAACTGACCTTGTTGATTGAAGATACCGATTTGACGGAACAAGCCTTCCATACCGAAGGTGCGTGATTCATCGACCAAGATCGGTACTAAGCGTTGGCCCAGATGTGGGTCGCGCAGCAGGGTGGTGATGATGCGGACATAGGCTTGGGTCGTCGAAATTTCGCGGCCTTCTGGCGTCGCTTCTAGCACATTGGCAAAGGCAGAGAGGGCAGGGACAGGTAGCTTTTCATCCGCTTGTGGCCGACGTTGTGGCAAATAGCCGCCCAGCGCTTTGCGACGTTCGTGCAGATATTGCATTTCTGGCGAATCTTCGCTCGGCTTGAAGAAGGGGATAGATGGCAATTGCTCGTCCGAAATCGGCAGCGAGAAACGATCACGCATTTCGCGCACCGCTTCGTCATCCAATTTCTTGGTTTGATGCGCGGTGTTGCGTGCTTCGCCCGATTTACCCATGCCAAAACCTTTCACGGTTTTGATCAACAGCACAGTCGGCGTACCTTTGTTTTCTTGTGCGACTTTGAATGCTGCGTAAATTTTGTGTGGATCATTACCGCCACGGGTCAGACGGAAAATATCGTCGTCTGACATATTGGCAACCATTTCCAGCAATTTTGGATGTTTGCCAAAGAAATGCTTACGCACATAAGCGCCATCTTTTGCTTTGTAATTTTGGTATTCGCCATCGACGGTTTCCATCATCACGCGTTGCAAAATGCCGTCTTTGTCTTTCGCTAGCAGCGCATCCCAACCGGAACCCCAGATCACTTTGACGACATTCCAACCGGCGCCACGGAAATCGGCTTCCAGCTCTTGAATGATTTTGCCGTTGCCGCGCACTGGGCCATCTAAGCGCTGCAAATTACAGTTGACCACCATCACGAGGTTATCTAACTGTTCGCGCGCCGCCATACCAATTGCGCCCATCGATTCTGGTTCATCCATCTCGCCATCACCGCAGAAGACCCAGACCTTGCGGTTTTCGGTGTTGGCAATCGAACGAGCGTGCAGGTATTTCAAAAAGCGCGCTTGGTAAATCGCCATCAAGGGGCCAAGACCCATCGACACGGTAGGGAATTGCCAGAATTCTGGCATCAGTTTTGGATGTGGGTAAGAAGAAAGACCTTTACCATCGACTTCGCGGCGGAAGTTCAGCAATTGTTCTTCAGAGAGGCGGCCTTCCAAGAAAGCACGGGCATACACGCCGGGGGAGGAATGGCCTTGAATATAGAGCAAGTCACCGCCATGGTCTTCGGTCGGTGCGTGCCAAAAGTGGTTAAAGCCTACGCCTAGCATATTCGCTAGCGAAGCAAAGGAAGAAATATGACCACCCAAATCGCCATCAACCCGATTGGCTTTGACCACCATCGCCATCGCATTCCAGCGCATCCAAGAACGCAGACGTTCTTCGTATTCAAGATTGCCGGGGCAGTGTTTTTCGAGGTGGGCGGGGATGGTGTTGACGTAGGCAGTATTGGCGGAGAAAGGAATGTGGGCACCACGGCGGCGTGCCAAATCGACCATGCGTTCCATTAAATAATGTGCGCGTTCTGGGCCTTCGTTTTCGATAACCGCTTCCAAAGCGTCGAGCCATTCACGCGTTTCGACCGTATCTGGATCGTTGGCGGCTTGGACCAGTAATTGGTCGAGTTGAGCAGACATTGTAAATCTCCTGTTTGATATTCTAGGCCGCTAGCTACGGGATGTTACGCGGCGCAGATGGCATCTTGTGAGCAAAGTGTGATCGCCGCCTTACCAAATTCTCCGCACAGTAAAGGGCATCGCGGCATTTTAACAGGACTCCTCTAATTTTCCAAATTGCGATATGTGATTTCATAATGTGAAATATTATTGCATAACGGCATGTCATTGCTCGCGTCATTGGTACTTGCATCATGCCACGTGCTTGCTGCATCTGTGATGCACATTCGCTGCAATTGCGCATAGACGAATGTGATGTGTTGGGTTTGCCAAGATGACGATAAGCAACGAATTATTGAAATGCGACTGATTCTCATTTATAATCGCGTTTGCAAATTCACAAGAACGGGTTTTGATATGAATCGCTTGGCAAATTTATCCTTCATTCAGCGCACGCTAATGGGTGCATTGGGTATGTTGTTCATGCTATGCCTAGCACCTGCGGTCAGTGCTGCCGAAGTGGCGACTTTTGAAATTGTGGCACGCGATGCTCGTTTGTTTCCTGAGCGCTTGGAAGTGCCAGCGGGCGTTAAATTGAAATTGACGCTCAGAAACGAAGGCAAAGTGCCAGTGGAATTTGAAAATCTGGATTTGCGAGTCGAAAAAATCTTAGCGCCGGATTCGGTGAGCGTGGTGACGGTGCAGCCTTTGAAACCCGGCAGCTATACCTTCATCGATGATTTTCACGCCGCGACCGGAAAAATGCTGATCATCGCTAAATAAGGAATGCCATGTTCAATGCTTTGATTATTGTCTGGCGCGAAAGCCTAGAAGCGATGCTGGTGATTGGCGTGCTGATGGCGTGGATCACGCGTCAGCCTGAGCCGCAAGTACTCAAGCGCGGCGTGGTGATGGGTGTCGCGGCGGGTGTGGCGCTGGCCTTATTGCTCGGTTTTTGCACGTATAT
>JACPVY010000656.1 GCA_016197345.1 Burkholderiales bacterium | reverse complement strand
TCCGTCAGACGGCTAACCATTCCTTCAAGCGGACCCGCCTACGGCGGTCCGCTTAAGTCAAACGTTAGGCGTCTCAAGATGCCAGGTTGCTGGGGCGTTCGCTGCTTCACGTCCAAGACGAGGCCTCTCCAATGATCATCGACATCGCACTTGGCATTGTCCTGGCAGTATTCATACTTCGCTACTGGCCAGCAATCGTCGCTCTTGGCATCATCGCCGTCATCGGCTTTGTGCTCCTTGCCTTCGTAGGTGTCGGCATTTACTTCATTGCCTCAAACGAAGCTGTCTTGCAGAAGGTACTTACGGTCCTCACACTCGTAGCCGTGTTCTTGGTTGGGTCCTTTGTATCGCAACTCATTGCTCAACGAACAGTTCTCAAGTCTGAAGAAGTCGGAGTGCTATTGACCATCGCGATATTCCTGACAGTAACTACACTGTTCTTCGCATGGTTCATCGCCAAGTGGGCGCTCGATGCGGGCGAGGTCCAACTTTTTCTGTTCCTAACTCCGTTGCTAGGCCTTTGGGCATGGCTATGGATCAAGCTCTCGAGGCTTCTGAAAAGTCGTCGTGCAGAGATTTCAGGTGCCGGCGGAGACGCCTAACCCTTCCATCGAGGGGATGCCCAAAAGGCTGCGCCTTTCGGTCACCCCTCATGTCAAACGTTAGGCCGCACAAGCATGAATGTTCCTGCGCATGTGTCTGAGTTCTGGAATACCTTCGCTGCCTCCGTCGGAGGCGTCGACGATAAGCTCTTCTACGAGGACTTCTCTTTCGGCGACAACGAGCAGTTGGCCAACTCGCTTGCCGAACTTGTCTTGCAAGGAACCAAGCGCGCAACAGCCGGCCTGTTTTGGCGCTTCGAAGCAGAGGGAAAAAGGTTACCTGTAGCCGGAGACCTCAGCATAGTCACGAACTGGGCTGGCAAGCCACTGTGCGTCATCGAGACAGAGTCTGTAGAGGTTGTGCCGTTCAACCAAGTCAGCGCCGAATTCGCTGCAACGGAAGGAGAAGGGGACGGTTCCCTTTCGTA